>CAZYBT010000028.1:0-26349 GCA_964645755.1 uncultured Rhizobium sp. | reverse complement strand
GTTAACGGTGCAATTATGTCGAAACCAATTATTCCAATTTTGGAAAATTTCTTATTCGACATTAGCAACAATGAGCTTACCATTTACAGTACCGATTTGGAAACCAGCATGACCACGGTTGTGCCTGTTGAATCAAAAGACAACATGCGTGTTGCTGTTCCCAGTAAGATGGTGATTGATATTTTGCGTTCATTGCCAGATCAGCCTGTTACGTTTAATATAGACAATGGCAATTTTGGAATTGAAGTTGTGAACAACAACGGTCGTTACAAAATGGCGGGTCAAGATGGAATTGATTATCCAACATTGCCAGAAAAGAGTGGCGATGGCAGTTTTACTGTGCCGGCAAATTTGTTGTTGAGGGCTGTGAGCAAAACATTGTTTGCGGCAGGTTCCGACGAGTTGAGGTTGAATTTAACTGGTTTGTTTGTTGAAATGAAAGGCAGTCATGTTAATTTCGTTGCAACGGATGCAAATAAATTGGTGAGATTTACACGTAAGGACATCAGTGCGGGTGCTGAACATAGCTTTATCATTCCAAAGAAACCATTGAACTTGTTGAAAACTGCATTGCCGAATGATGAAACTCCGGTGGTTGTTGATTACAACAAAACCAATGTGTTTTTCACTTTTGGAAACACCCAATTGATTTGTAGGTTGTTGGATGAAAAATACCCAGAGTATTCTGCGGTTATTCCTCAAGAAAATCCGAATGTGATCACCATTTCTAGGACAGACTTTTTGAGTTCAATTAACCGTATCAGCATTTTTGCATCTAAAACCACACATCAGGTGCGTTTGAAAATTACTGGTAGTGAATTGACAATCAGCGCTGAAGACATTGAAATGGCGAATGAAGCGACAGAAAAAATCAGCTGCGAGTACGATGGCGACGATATGGAAATTGGATTCAATGCAAGATTTTTAAAAGAAATGTTGTCTACGTTAGATGGAGATAGCGTGCAATTAAAAATGTCGCAACCCAACCGTGCGGGCTTATTGGTGCCAACTGAAAACGAGAAGAACGAGGAGATTACGATGTTGATCATGCCAATGATGTTAAATAATTATTAATCTTTTTTTTAGTACAAATAAAAATTTTCAAAAGGAGACGCAAGTCTCCTTTTTTTATGACATTATCATTATATTTAAGCAAGGATAAAAGAAGATTTTTATTTATACTTGCCATGTTAAATATTAAATATGAAAAAGATCATTATTTCTGCCGCAATTTTATTGTTGGGAATTGGCTCGAGTAAAGCTCAATTCGAAATTGGAAATTTAAGCATTGGAGCTGGATATGCTCCTTCAATGTATTTTGCTGAAGGTGTTGGTACACTAACAAATTCTTTCAGTGCTAAACTGCAGTATGAAGCCGATGATAATTTCTATTACGGTGATGTAATTTATAGTTCTAAAGATTTCAAGGATTTAGACAATACCAAACTTACATTCACCCACATCAATGTAGGTTTAGGAAGATATTTTGTAGGTAGCGCAGATGATGATTTGTCTGTTGCTGGTAAAATTGGTCCGGGTTTGTCTATGTATACAATGACATATGATGGTGCAATGGAAGAAATCTCTGATGCTTCTTGGAATATCAATGGCGGAGTAATGGCAACTTACAGTATTTCAGATGCTGTCAAACTTTTTGGTGAAGCAGGATTGATTTTTTCTGCAGGTTCTTACAACAGCCAAGGGAATGGTACTGCAAGCGCTGAGTTTAACAATGCGTATTTCCAAGTGGGTGCAAAATTCAGATTCCAATAAAAATAAAAAGAAAACAACAACAATAGCTATAAAAAAAAGGACCATCGAAAGATGGCCTTTTTTTTTTGTTTAAACTTTAAATTCTCTTATTCTCCACGAAACGGTGGATAGCTTTCGCTCAAGAAATTGAGGTAGATTCCAACTCTCATTCCCCAACGGAAGGTGCCCACATTAAAGCGATGCATGCCTTCAGGGTATTTGCCTGTAAAAAGAACAATCCACCATGCGAGAAAAACGAGAATCATGGTAGCGAGCATTCTGAAATACAAGCAAAATAGGTGAGGAATAATCATGAATACTCCAAAAATTGTTCTGATAATGAGGTTGACTCGTCCAATGTGTACAAGAGGAAAATCTACAGTTGTAGCTTCATCTGTGCCGTTTGGACCAAAACTTGGGTAACCGTCAGATAGATTCATCAGACGAGCTGAAAGTCTTGTAGACCATTTTAAACTATTTAATGTAGTTTGATAATACCAATCGGGGGTATTTCCTGTAAATAAAATGACGAACCATGCCGCAATAGACAAGATTGCCTGCCACAACGAATAAAAAATGAGTAAAAAGTAATGTGGAATGAGGATGTAAACCCATCCAAAGAAGCTTCTGAGCAACAATTCTCCTCGAGAATACTGCTCTTGGTGTTTGATTTCAAATGTTAACATAACAATATATAATTTGGTTTAGTTTTTCAAATATATGATTGTCAATGAGATTTGCAAATTTTATTTAAACTTCAAAAACCTTACTTCCTATTCTCACCATGGTGCTGCCGCATTCAATGGCAATTTGATAGTCGCCACTCATGCCAATTGACAATTCTTTGAATGATTCTAATTGGGGGAAATAGGTAGCTTTGATGGATTGATAAAGAGCTTGGGCTTTTGAGAATTCTTGTCGCGTGAGCGCAGTATCGGTGGTGAGGCTTCCCATGCTCATGATTCCTGCGAATTCGATGTTGGGATAGTTGTCAGGTAAAAGTCCCTCAAAAAAAGACGCAATTTTTTCGGGTTTGATGCCAAATTTGCTGTCTTCCTGAGCCAAATGAAGTTGGAAGAGGCATTTGATGACACGTTTGTTTTTTGCTGCTTGTTTTTGGATTTCCTCCAGGAGCGATAAACTATCGACGGAATGGATCATTGCAATAAACGGGGCAATGTATTTGACTTTGTTGCTCTGCAGGTGCCCAATCAAATGCCATTCAATGTTTTGAGGAAGTTGTTCCACGCGTTCAAGAAGGGGTTGAACCCTGTTTTCGGCGAAAATGCGTTGTCCAGCATCGTAAGCTGCCTGAATTTCTTGTATTTCTCTGTACTTCGATACCACTACCAATTGGGTTTGTTGTGGAAGTTCTTGCTGAATTCGTTGAATGTTGTGAGCGATGCCGTTCATTTTGCTTAATTTTGCATTACCATGCGCAATCTTTACTTCAAAATTACACTCATCTTTTGGATTCCCCTCGTTTTCGCTTGTAATTCATTAGAATTTCCTGTTGAAGAATCAAAAATGGTGGATGTGATGGCCGATGCAATGCGCCTGGAGGCCGGAATGCAAATTAAGTACAATTATGCCGTGCAGCCTGACAGTCTATGGGACAAGAATTATACTTTTTTGCTTGAGAAACATCATATCAAACAAGAAGATTTTGACAAATCTTTGGAATCTTATAAACGTGATGGTAAGAAATTTTCGGAGCTCATGGAAAAAGTGATTGAAGTATTACAACGCGATGAAGTCAAACATAAATTGGATAAAAATTGAAATATCCAGATCATTTTGAGGGAATAGTGGGCTTCCAGCAAATTCGTGCAGAAATTGCTGATCGTTGTAGGTTTGAGTCGTCACAACAGTTGGCGCAAAACTTTTCGATGCAAAATTCATGGGAAGCCATTCATTTGCAATTGAATTACCTCGATGAAGCCAATGCAATTTTGGATCAGTTCCCGTCTATTTTTCAGTTTCAGGAAACCGCCGATATCTCCTTGTGGCTGAAACACATAGATATTGAGAATTATTATTTTTTGGAGGACGAATTGTTTGCCATTCTCAGAATTCTTCAATCTTACAATAAGGTCCAAACTATTTTGTTGTCGCGACAAGAGTCCTTTCCAAATTTTTATCAAATATTCACTGCAAATGAAGCCATCAAACCGTGCATTGATTTAATTGCTCGGGTTATTGATGAGGATGCTTCGTTTAAGCCTTCGGCTTCGATTACCTACCAAAAACTAACCCAAGAAATAAACCGCTTGGAGAGGGAAGCGCGAAACCTCACAAAGTCGATTTTCAGGGAATGGAAAAATGCAGGTTATACCGCCGAAACCGACATTACCGTGAGGGAAGAGAGGTTGGTGATACCGGTAATTGCTGAATTTAAAAGAAAAGTTCAAGGGTTTGTGAAGGACATTTCTGCAACTGGCAAAATTTTGTATGTTGAACCAGCGGCAATTTTGGAATTAAACAACCATTTGAAAGAAATTTATGCAGAGCGCAGGCGTGAAAAAGAAAAGTTATTGAAACAGCTAACGGCCGATTTGAAGCCTTATCACAGTGAACTCAGTCAGGTGATGAAGCAAATGGCCATGGCCGATTTTATCTATGCCAAACAACAAGTTTGTGCGCAATATAAAGCCGAAAGACCCCGTTATTCTGCCACCCAAAGTTTGATATTGAAACAAGCTTTTCATCCTATTTTAAAAAAGGAACTTGGAAAGCAAAATCTGAAAATTGTGCCATTATCGATCGACATGAGCAACAACAGAATTGTTGTGGTGAGTGGTCCAAATGCGGGTGGTAAAAGTGTGGTTTTAAAAACGACTTTGTTGTTGCAATACATGTTTCAGTGTGGGTTGTATGTAACTGCATTGCCGGAAAGTGAATTTTCGGTGTTTGAATTTTTGGGGATTGATTGTGGTGACGGGCAAAGCATTGAGCAGGGATTGAGTACTTTTAGTGCACATTTGGCCAATTTAAAGGCCATTTTGGGACATACAGGACCAAAGGCATTCATTGGGTTAGATGAAATAGGGGCTGGAACAGATCCCCGATTTGGAGCACCAATTGCGCAAGCATTGATGGAACAATTGCTCGAAAAGGGTGCTTTTGCAATTGCTACAACGCATTTTTCTCAATTGAGGGAATGGGGATTGGGAATTCCAAGTGTTTCCCAAGCGAGTATGGCATATGACGCGAAAGCCCTTAAGCCACTTTATTCATTTGTGATGGGGAAACCCGGAAGTAGTTTTGCTCTGGAATTGATGCGAAAAACTGGATTCGACGAAAATTGGATGAAGCGCATTGAGCAATTGACGGGCAAAGAAATTGGAAAAACCGAAGATTTGATGCTTCATTTGGAGCAACAAAATCAATATTTAGACCGGATCATTCAAGAGAATGAATTGAAGGCCAAACATTTGAATGAGTTGCAAGATGAATATTCTAAGCTTAAGGAAAAGCTTCAATCCAAACGGAAAGAAGTGGTAGATTTGGCAAGGTGGGAAGCTCAAAAATTGTTGGCTGATACCAACCAGCAAATTGAAAATACCATACGGGTTATTCGTGAACACGGGGCGAAGAAAGAACCGACCCAAAAGGCCCGTAAGGAATTGGACGACTTTAAAATGCGGGTGAACAAGGCCGTTGAAAAATCGAACAAAGTCATTGTCCCTCAAGAAAAAGAAAAAGAAGCCACAATTGCATTAAAACCGTCCGATATTTTGCCAGGTTCTAAGGTGAAAAACAAAGGAACAAATCAAGACGGAGAGGTTTTAGAAGTGAAGAAAAACAAAGTGTTGGTGGCATTTGGCTTGTTAAAAATGTGGGTTCCTTTGGAAGAGTTGCAATTTTCGCAAAATGCGGGCAAGCAACAAAAACAGGCGGCAAAGGTTGGATTTAACTGGGTAGAGAGGCAAGCCAGTTTTTCGGGTGAGCTAGATTTAAGGGGCGTTCGTGGCGATGAGGCGATTTTAAAAGTGCAGAAATGGCTCGATGAAGCGTATGCATTGGGACAAGGAACGGTGAAAATTGTTCACGGCCGTGGCGATGGCATTTTGAGGAAATTACTCAGACAACATTTCAAGACGGTGAATTATATCAAACGGTATTACGATGAGCATGCCGACAGGGGTGGAGATGGTTGCACCTATGTAGAATTGATGTAAACGTTTTGCAAAAATCGCGAATTTTGGAAATTTTCGGCCCGAATTCAGTATTTTTGTGGCAATGGCATTGATATTAAATGGCAAAGAGGTTGCCGACACACTCAAGCAAAAAATTGCAAAAGAAGTTTCTGAAATGGTGGCCAACGGCCACAGAGCGCCGCATTTGGTGGCAATCTTGGTAGGTAACGATGGCGGCAGTCAAACTTACGTTGGTGCCAAAGAAAAAGCGTGTCATGAGGTTGGTTTTGGTGGAACTGTTATTCGCTATGAAGAGAGTATTACTGAAGAAGCATTGTTAAATAAAATTGCTGAAATCAACGCTGATCCGGAAATTGACGGCTTGATTGTGCAATTGCCTTTGCCGAAACATATCAATGAAACCAAAATTACACATGCCATTTTACCAGAAAAAGATGTGGATGGATTCCATGATGTGAATATGGGGCAACTGGCAAAAGGAAACGATGGAATTGTTTCCGCCACACCATTGGGAATTACCCTAATTTTGCGGCATTACAACATTGAAACCGCGGGTAAGCATGTGGTTGTGATTGGAAGAAGCAACATTGTTGGTCGTCCAATTAGCATTTTGTTGTCAAATCCAGGTCCAGTTGGAAACGCCACTGTCACTGTTTGTCATAGCCGAACTCAAAATTTAAGTCACTACACCTTACAGGCCGACATTATCGTTGCTGCCATTGGTAAGCCGGGATTTGTAACTGGCGATATGGTGAAAGAAGGTGCTGTGATAATCGATGTTGGAACCACAAGAATTGACGATCCGAGCAAAAAAGCGGGATGGAGATTGTCTGGTGATGTTGACTTTGCGTCGGTTGAGCCAAAGGCATCTGCCATTACCCCAGTACCTGGAGGTGTTGGTCCAATGACCATTACCGCCTTGTTAAACAATACGTTGAAAGCGAGAAAAGCCCAGTTAAAATGAGTGCGCAATTTCCTGTGATGGAACACTTTTACACCATTCAGGGAGAGGGTGCTTTTACGGGTGTGCCTGCTTATTTTATCCGTTTGGCAGGTTGTGATGTGGGATGTACTTGGTGCGATGTGAAAGAGAGTTGGGATGCAAGTGCTTATCCAAAGGTAACCGCCGTTGAAATGCGCAATTGGGTGTTGCAAACCAAAGCGAAAATTGTGGTGATTACTGGGGGAGAACCAGCCATGTATGATTTAACAGAAGTGGTTGATGTTTTGCATGATTCGGGGTTAAGGGTGCACATTGAAACTTCGGCAGCTTATGAAATTCAGGGAAATTTCGATTGGATTACCATTTCTCCCAAGAAATTCAAATTTGCCTTGGATGATCAATTGCCAAAAGCCAATGAATTAAAGATTGTTGCTTTCAATAAATCAGATTTTGAATGGGCTCAAAAATATGAGGTGTTGTGCAGTGCTGCTTGTAAATTGTACATTCAACCGGAATGGGACAAACGTGAAAAGATGATGCCCATGATCATTGATTTTGTGAAGGAAAACCCACATTGGCAAATTTCATTGCAGACACATAAAATCCTGAATGTTCCCTAAAAAATACGCTTTGTTTACCTGTGTGTAACTTAGAAAATGCAAAAATATTTCTCGTTTATTTTTGCATTTTACGCGTGAAGTGGACCTTGAAACATATTGGTTGTTTGGCATTGATCTGTTTGTCTTTTTATTCTGAGGGACTTATGGGGCAATACAACCGTGCCATGGGTTCTACTGAGAAATATTTGCGGGAAAAATATGTGCCTTTTTCTGACACCACCCAAAGAAAAATCAACAAGTTTTTTGATCGTTTTAACCGAATTGGAAATTTCAATGGCTCGTTTTTGATGTTTAAAAACGACAGTATTGTGTTTGGTTCTAGGGGGAATTCAATTAGAAGCACAAGAGATTCAGTTTACCCTGAAGATATTTTTCAGTTGGCGTCTGTTTCTAAGGTTTTTACCGGAATTTCTGTCATGATGTTGCATCAAGATGGGTTTTTAAATATCAACGACAGTGTACATTGGTACTTGCCGGAGTTCAAACGTACGAATTTAACCCTCCGTCACTTGTTGAGTCATACCAGCGGATTGCCTGATTATTTTTACTACAATTATAAAGGATTCAACCTCAGACCTGGCCATGGTCACATGGTCAATGAAGATGTTTTGGATATGGTGAATGCACAGCCAGATAAACATTTTGCTAGACCGGGATTTTACGAATATTGCAACACCAATTATGCATTGTTAAGTTTAATTGTAGAGCGCACCAGCAAACAAGATTTTCGTTCTTTTGTGAGGGAAAATATTTGCAAAGTGGCCGATATGAAATTTACCCATGTGTGCAATTTTGACAGCATTCCTCTGGTGAATTATCCTGTGCAAGGGTATAATGATTGGAGTGTGTTTGATGATAACATGTTCAATGGAACCACCGGCGACAAAGGGGTGTATTCCAGCGTTTTCGAAATGTTTTTACTCGATAGGGCTTTGAGAGCGCCATACTTGTTACATCCTGAAACTAGAAAATTGATGTGGACACCTTCAACGGTTGCAAGTGCCGATGGATACTATGCGCTTGGTTGGAGGGTGAAATATTTCAATGGAAAAAGGTGGGTGTTTCACAATGGCTGGTGGAAAGGATTCCGCACTTATTTCTGGTCTTGTCTCGACGAAGACAAGTGCTTTGTTGTTTTAACCAACAATGTAAAAGGTTCGTTTTTGAGAACCGTTGATATGGTGGGATTGCTGGATTGAGAGAAATGATTTGCAAAAACTGCAAATATTAATCGATCAATATTTTGCCTGAGAAGTTGTTTCCTACCAAAATATACATTCCAACGGCGATATTTGTGGGAATTTGAATTTCATTGTTTTGAGGGACACCAGAAAACACCAGTTTACCTGAAGTTGAATACAATGAAATTGGGGTTTGGCATATGCCTTCAAACAAATGGAGCATTCTTGAAATTCGGTTGAATGCGTATTTTGACTTTTGAATATTCAGGGTGTTGGTTGAAATTCCCTGATGAATCACTCCAACTGCATCGAGATCAAAGCCTGAACTTGGGAATAAGGTTGGCCAAGGATCGTTGATGTAATTCCCTCTAGAATCTTTTGTGCCCCAATTGGGAGAAATGCTCCCTACAACATCGCAAATTCTCACATATTGAAAAGAAAAAGCGTAGTTAAGGCTATCAATTACATCGTGAATGTCGAAGGGTGTACCGTAGGGCATGCGGTATTTTCCTGCGAGGTTGTGAATTTTCTCAGGGTTGGTCGTGCCGAATGACGGAGTTTGGGTAGAATCACTCGTAAGGGAAACAGAAGGTATTCTCACCCAATTGATGAGGTCGTTGCTCAGTTCAACATGTGCCAGTTCGAGAAAACTGTCGTTAAAGGCATTTTCGAAAACTGCAAAATCATAGCCATCCTCATCAATGATAGGTGGGTTGAATTGGAGGATTGCACAGCCTCCATCGCCCAAACTTACTACACCATTCGTTCTCGCGGGACCAACGGCGGAATTTGAATTTCCGACCGTAGTGAATCCTGAGTCGGGTTGATTGATTTGTTTGTAACCAAGATTTAAAGAGCAAGATTTTGCCCAATTCACAAAGCAGCTGCTATCGGCGTGAATGGCTGTTGATCCGGTTTTTCCGGCAGCTGGAGCAAACTGGGCCGCGAGGGAGTTTGCCGCCAATAGCAGCAGTGTGAAGTATAATTTCATTATCCTTTAAAGGCTAATTTTTCTTCGATTGAATTCACAATATTGTCGCAAAGTTTATGGTTCTCAGCCAATAAAGTTTTGGCTTTATCAACAATTTCAGCAGCCCAAGTTTTATCGGTTAAGCCATTGGCGTTGATCAAAACGTTGAGCCAAGCCCCACGCACAGCGGTTTTGATACAAATAGCACCAACACCAACGTCGCTGAGTGAATTCTGATTCCCATTGTTTGCCATTTCTTGCAAAAGTGGGATGCAATTGAAGGCAGCTTGCATGGTTCTGAAAGGAATTTCAGTGGCGTATTTACTGGCATTTTCAATGGCCAATTTTCTAGCAGCAACTTGTTCAGGATTGTCTTTTGGCAAACCGAATGCGGCCATAATTCCATCAAAAGCGCGGGTATCTTCATCAACCAAGAATAGCAATTCATCCTTTAATTTTTGTCCTTTTTCTGCCCATGGTGAAAATTCCATCACACGGTCTTCCCAACCGCGTTTGGTTGCGCTGAGGTTTGCAACCATGGTACCAAGAGCGGCGCCGAGAGCTCCGGCCAATGCTGCAATACTTCCTCCCCCAGGAGCAGGGCTATCGGAAGCTGTTTCATTGGTGAAATCCTTCACAGTCATAGAAATGAGACGTGTATTTTTTGGATTTCTCAACAAATATTCAATGATTTTTTTGTTTGGGTCGAAAGGAGCAATTTCGGCAAGTCCAAGGCTTCTCACCGCGGCGTTTACCAATTCTTCTTCACTCACACCGCTGCTTAATCCTTGTTTTTCGAGGAAATATTTTCCTGCGTCGAGCATGGGTTGACGCGGAATGAGTCCCACCAATTCGCTACCTGTTACCCTTACACCGCGCTCATCGGCACTTTTTCGGGTTTCTTCAAAAGCAATATGGAGTGGGGTGATGTGGTAATTGGTGAGGTTCATAGAAATCTGTGCCATGTTGTATTCGTCGATGTACCATCCAATTGCTTTCACGGCCTTCAATTTTCCAGGAATACGGATATCTTCTCCATTTTCGTCCTTCAATATTTTACCAGAGATTGGGTTTCCTTCGCGTTTCACACGGCCGGCTTCACGCACATCGAAGGCAATTCTGTTGGCAATTCTGGTGCTTTTTGTGTTGAGGTTGATGTTGAAGGCAATCAAAAAGTCACGGGCACCAATAACGGTAGCCCCGGCTGTTGGGTTCATTTCTGAGGGACCAAAATCTGGTTTCCATTGAGGATCTTTGATTTTGTCGAAAAAGCCTTCATATTCACCCGCTCTGATGATACTGAGGTTAGAGCGTGATTTATTGGGCTGAGCATTTTCGTATAAATAGGTGGGAATATTGAGCTCTTGTGATACTCTTTTGGCCAATTCTGTGGCATATTGAGCGGTTTCCTCCATAGAAATTCCTGAAATGGGGATGAGCGGACAAACGTCGGTGGCCCCCATTCTCGGATGTTCTCCGGTGTGGTTTCTCATATCGATGAGAGATGCTGCGGTTTTGATACCACGAAAAGCGGCTTCAACCACGAGTTCAACTTCGCCAACAATGGTAACAACGGTTCTATTGGTGGCTTTCCCTGGGTCTACATCGAGAAGTTGTACCCCTTCAACCGATTCCATGGCGTCGGTAATTTGCTTGATGATTTGTAAATTTTTTCCTTCACTAAAATTCGGAACACATTCAACAATTTTTTGCATGGGGCAAAGGTACAATTTTTGTGACAATGTGGTCAACCTGAGATTATTTCCAATGAATTTTAAAAAGATTGTTCATTTACTCAATTTTGCAAAACATTCAGCAATATTTTTCGATGAATCTAGTTATTATTGATAGAAATTTCGCTATTTTTGCACCCCCAAAATTATGACGTTAATCAAATCAATTTCAGGTATCAGAGGTACAATTGGAGGCGTTCCTTCAGACAACTTAACACCGATGGATATAGTGAAGTTTGCATCTGCTTATGGATCTTGGATTTACGGAAAATCAGACAATCGTAAGATTGTGATTGGACGTGATGCGAGAATTAGCGGACCTATGGTGCAAGAGCTCATTGTAAACACTTTGTTAGGTCTTGGATTGAATGTGGTAGACTTAGATTTGGCTACAACGCCTACCGTTGAGATGGCAGTTGTTGCTGAAGAAGCGGCAGGCGGTATTATCATCACAGCGAGTCACAACCCTAAGCAATGGAACGCTTTGAAATTGCTCAATGAAAAAGGCGAATTTATTAGCGGTGCCGATGGTGAAGCCATTTTAGAGATTGCTGAAAAGGGTGATTTTAATTTTGCAACTGTAGATCAACTTGGAAAACGCACCCATACAGACTATTTAGATTACCACATTCAAAAGATTCTCGAATTGGATTTGGTGAAGCCAGAATTGATCCGTGAAAAGAAATTTAAAATCGCGGTTGATCCAGTGAATAGTGTGGGCGGAGTTGCTGTTCCACGTTTGTTAAAAGCGTTGGGAGTAGACGACATTGTTTTAATCAACGGTGAACCAACAGGTAATTTTGCACACAATCCTGAGCCTTTGGCTGAGCATTTGGGTGAAATTTCGTCGGTTGTTAAATCAGATAAATGTCATTTAGGAATTGTGGTTGATCCAGACGTTGATCGTTTGGCCTTTATTTCTGATGATGGTGAAATGTTTGGCGAAGAATATACCTTGGTAGCCATTGCAGATTACGTAATCAAACATAAACCTGGCACTACAGTAAGCAACTTATCGAGTACACGTGCATTGAAAGAACTCACAGAAAAAGCGGGTCAAAAGTATTTTGCAAGTGCGGTAGGTGAAGTGAATGTGGTTGAGTGCATGAAATCAAACAACGCGGTAATTGGCGGCGAAGGCAATGGAGGAATTATTGTTCCAGAGTTGCATTATGGCCGTGACGCTCTCGTGGGTATTGCTTTGTTTTTGTCGCACCTTGTAAGTTCTAACATGAAAACTTCTGGTTTGAGGGCTTTGTATCCAACTTATATGATGTCGAAAAATAAAGCGGAATTGCATGCGGGAACGGATGTTGACATGATTTTGGACAAAATCAGAGATAAATACAAAAAACAGCCAGTGAACACCATTGATGGTGTGAAAATAGAATTCGACGAAGATTGGGTGCATTTGCGTAAGAGCAACACGGAGCCAATCATTCGTATTTATGCGGAAAGTGCCAGTTTAACGACCGCTGAAAACCTCACCAAGAAAATTTTACAAGATATTGGTGATTTATTAGAGTAACTTTGTAGCCAAATGTCTTTACAATGTGGAATCGTGGGTTTGCCAAATGTTGGTAAATCGACCCTTTTTAACGCCGTATCTAGTGCGAAAGCGCAATCAGCAAATTTTCCATTCTGCACCATCGAGCCGAATGTAGGAACCATTACTGTTCCAGACCAACGCATGACAAAGTTGGCGGAGTTGGTGAATCCTCAAAATCTAGTACCTACAACCATTGAAATTGTAGACATTGCAGGTTTGGTGAAAGGAGCCTCAAAAGGTGACGGTTTGGGTAACCAATTTTTAGGGAACATTCGAAATACCCATGCCATTCTCCATGTTTTGAGATGTTTCGACGATGATAACATCATCCACGTTGATGGATCGGTAAACCCAATTCGCGATAAAGAGATCATTGATACGGAATTGCAATTGAAGGACCTTGAAACCCTTGAGGCAAAAATTTCAAAGATTGCAAAACAAGCCCGTACCGGTGGCGATAAAGAGGCTGCAAAAACGTTGGAAGTTTGCGAAGCTTACAAAGCGCATTTGTTGCAAGGTAAAAATGCACGTACCATTGAAATTGAAGTTGAGAAAAAAGAATTTGTGAAAGATTTGAATTTGCTCACCGAAAAACCAGTGATGTATGTATGTAACGTTGACCCAGAAAGTTCGATTAACGGCAATGCTTATGTTGAGCAAGTAAGAGAAGCTGTAAAAGATGAAAATGCACAGATTTTGATTATTTCTGCTGCAATTGAAGCTGAAATTGCAGAACTTGAAAGTTATGAAGACCGTAAAATTTTCTTAGAAGAAATGGGATTGACGCAAAGTGGTGTTGAGAAATTGATTCAAGGAGCTTATAAATTATTGAATTACATCACATATTTCACCGTAGGTGTGAAAGAAGTGAGAGCATGGACCATTACCGAAGGTACAAAAGCGCCAGCAGCTGCGGGTGTTATCCATACCGACTTTGAAAAAGGATTTATCCGCGCTGAGGTTATTGCCTACGAAGATTGGATTCACTATGGTTCTGAAGCCGCTTGTAGAGAAGTAGGAAAATTACGCGTAGAAGGCAAAGAATACATCGTGAAAGACGGTGATTGTATGCATTTTAGGTTTAATGTGTGAGAAAAGGGTTAGGGTGATTAAAAGATTAGAGTGATTAAAATTGTTACCGTTAATCTACTAATCTATTTATCTTTTAATCTTACAATTCAATCAATTGCATCAATTTATCATTCAGGCGGGACCAAGGTAGGAAATTGTCTTCCAGGGATTTTGCCAGGGGAATGGGAGTATCTAGGCTGCCCAACCTCATGACAGGTGCATCTAAATATACGAATAATTCTTCAGAAATCCAACTGCTGATATCGCTGGCTATACTGCCAGTTAAACAATCTTCTGTTAAAACAAGCACTTTATTGGTTCGTTTAACAACCTCTGTGATGGTCTTTTTATCCAATGGAACCAGGGTTCTGAGGTCAACAACGGTTACATTTAATTGGTTATCGCGGACCACCTGAATTGCGTTTTGAACTCCCCAGCCATAAGTGATGATGCAAGCATCTTGCCCAAAATCATGCACCGCAGCTTGTCCCTCATCAATCAGATAATAATCTAAAGGAACTTCGTCTTGTTGGGTTCTGTAGAGGTATTTATGTTCAAAAAACAACACAGGATTCGGGTCTTCAATGGCGCGTAAAAGCAATCCTTTTGCATCTTTTGCCGTTGAAGGATAGTAAATTTTTAGTCCAGGAACATGGTAAAACCATGATTCAGTGCTTTGGCTGTGAAATGGACCAGCCTGCACCCCAGCACCTGTTGGCATGCGCACAACCACATCGGCAGGTTGTCCCCAGCGATAATGGCTTTTTGCCATATTGTTAACAATTTGATTGAATCCGCAGCTCACAAAATCGGAAAATTGCATTTCCACGATGGCCTTGTGATTGCGAATAGCAAGTCCATACCCAGCACCCAAAATGCTACTTTCGGTGATGGGCGTATTGCGAACACGTTGTTTGCCAAATTTTTCGAGAAATCCTTCCGTAGCCTTGAAAACACCTCCATATTCGGCAACATCTTGTCCCATAATCACCAGATTGTCATGTTTTTCCATGGCCAACCACATGGCATTTCTCACGGCATCAATCAGCCTCATTTCTTGGATGTTTTGTGTGGGTATTTCTGCAATGACAGGATGATAAGGGGCAAAAATATCATTCAGTTCATCCTGTGTATTGGCTTGAATTTCAGGTTCTTGAAAAACCCTTTCAACTGCAACATTGAGGCTATTGAGAATTTCAGTTTCGATGCTCTTTTTTAACTCGTCGGTTAAATATCCCTCCGAAAAAAGAAAGTCCTCATAATTTTTCACTGGGTCTTTTGGGGCCCATTTATCGAAAAGTTCTTGAGGGACATATTTCGTGCCACTTGCTTCTTCATGGCCGCGCATGCGAAAGGTAATCGCTTCTACTAAAACGGGCCTAGGATTTTGGCGCATGGATTCAGAAAGCTCTGAAATTGCGTGATAGACTTCTAAAATGTTATTCCCATCAATTTGAAGGGTTTCCATGCCATATCCAATTCCTTTATCAATGAATTGTTTGCAACGAAATTGGTCGTGGCTGGGGGTTGAGAGTCCATACCCATTGTTTTCAATCAAGAAAATCACGGGCAGCGACCAAACAGCGGCCACGTTGAGGGCTTCATGGAAATCGCCTTCGGAAGTGCCTCCATCTCCTGAGAAGCAAACCGTTACACGTTTTTTGTTTTTGAGGGAATCTGCAACTGCAATTCCATTTGCAACGCCTAGCATGGCTCCCAGATGAGAAATCATTCCCACAATGTGGTGTTCATTAGATCCAAAATGGAAACTGCGGTCTCTTCCTTTGGTGAATCCCGATGCTTTCCCTTGCCATTGGGCGAAGAGTTGTGCATCGGTCATATTTCTTGTGGTAAAAACACCCAAGTTTCGATGAAGGGGCAGGATATATTCATCGGGGTTGAGTGCCATTGTTACACCAACAGAAATTGCTTCCTGACCGATTCCACTGAACCATTTTCCAATTTTCCCTTGTCGCAACAGAACGAGCATTCGTTCTTCAATAACCCTAGGTTTAAGGAGTGCTCTATACAAGAGCATGAGTTCGGCTTCTGAAAGATTTTTCTTGTTGAAAAGCATGACATTGGGTTAAAACACGAAGTTGAAGGAAGCGCCCATGAGAATACCACGGGTGTTTCTGTTGATTCCATCTAAAGGTAAAAAGTAGGAAGCACGTGTATCTAACAAAATGTGTTTTGTTTTAATGAGTTCAACTCCCATTGAAAGATTCAACAAAGGAACAAAGCCCATGCTTTCATCATTTCTTTTGTTTGGTATCATCCCTCCGATGGTGTACCCAGAATAAAGGTTAAAGAATTTACGGTTTCCACGTCCGAAATGTTTGGTATAGAAATCTTGTCCAAATTCAACGGTGAAAAATTCATTGAAAGTTTGTGGTGCTAATGTGAGAGAGGTGCTATCTGATTGCGACAAATTTTGAGATTTTAAAACACCGATTTGGAAAAAACTTTTGCCTTTGGTGAAAATATATTTTAAGTTGATACCTGAGTAGGCTTTGTCGGAGATTCCAATTTTAGGATTTTCGATTGACAGGTAATTATAAGCCAATCCGGGCATTTTTGCCCAAGCAATTTTTGAATCACCTGTAGGCACCGACTGTTCATCTCTTAGGTCGAGGTTGATGTATATCCGATTTTCGTTCTCTTGAATACTGTTGAGTGTGCGATTGGCTTCTTTGATTTTATCCTGATGGTAATGAATTTGCGTTTCGGAATTATTTTTTTGATTGAAGGTTGAGTCTTTTAATGCTTTTAATTTGATGCGATCTATTAAGATTTGTTGGTCTTCAATTTGGTTTTGAAGAGATTTTATGGTATTTTTAAGATTGTTGTTATTTTGTCTTGAGCTGGTAATGTAACCTAAGGTTCCCAACATGGAATCAATTGAAAAGATTTGCGATTGGAGTGCGGTAAATCTCAATTCTACGCTGTTTGTGCTCAGTTCTTGATTTAAAACTTCGGCGTTCAATTTTGTTAAAAATTGGTTAAGCGCCGCTTTCCCTTTTTGAAATTCTGAGGTATAAATGGTGATTGTTTTGGTTGATGAAAACTGATCAGGATTGTTGTATTGTGAAAAAAGATTTGCGGAAATCGCGAAATTAAAAGTGAGAATAAAAAAAGTTTTTGCGGAAAATGGTAGATTTTTCATGGGTTGTTGACATATTTGCTACAATTTTAATTTTTTTTTGCAACCTTTTCTATTTTTTTCGTCATAAATCTGAAGCTACTTGTTAACAAATGAGGAAATCATATCCGGATGTGTCAAAAATGATCGCAGAGCTCAGAAAGAACTCTATGAAAAATTTGGCGCAAAAATGTTCGGACATTGCTTGAGATATTCTCCAAGCAATGCAGATGCCCAAGACTTGTTGCAAGAAGGCTTCATAAAGATCTTTGACAGTATTCATTCTTTGCGCGACACCGCTACTTTTGAGGGATGGATGACGAGAATTTTCATCAATTTAGCACTTTCTAAATACAGGAAAGCTAAATCGGGGCCAACTTTGGTTGACATTGAAAATATCGATACCCCAGAACAAGAAGTAGAAGAGGAAGGTAAGATGCAGCAGCTTTCTGCCGACGACATTTTGTTGTTAATGAAGCAGCTGCCTGAAAAATATGCGTTGGTTCTCAACATGTATGCTATCGACAATCTATCGCACAAAGAAATTGCCCAGTATTTAAATACTTCCGAATCCAATTCAAAAAGTATGTTGAGTCGGGCAAGAGCGATGCTGAGAGATCTATTAAACGAAAAAAAACAGTTTTGAACCAAAACAACTCAAATATCGACAAACAGTTACAGGACAAGTTCTCAAACTTTGCTCCAGTACCTCCTGCTTTTGTTTGGGATCAGTTGGATTCAAAATTGGAGGCAAAGAGCAAACGCAAACGCAGTATCATTGTTTGGTCGGTAGCGGCTAGCATAACAGTTGCAGCGGTTTCAGGACTGATGTTGATGATGAATCAAAGCAGTTCTATTAACAAACAGATGCCTGTATCCGTTGTTCGTGAAAATGCCACTATTCAAAAAACGATTCAACCTGAGGTGATTGTCCCTCAAGAAGAAGAAAAAATCAACAACGCTTCGGCACCAATTCAATTTGGTGGCAATGCAATGGAGCCTTCGAGTTTATCAAATGATGAGGGAATGAAAGCGGCAGATAACGCTTTGGAAGTTGTTGAAAACCAAGAAACATCAGTTGCAGAAACCTCATCAATTTTTGCAAATGTTGCTTACGGTGATTTCGGTTCGAAAACACCGCAAATAAATCCGTTTCACATCGGAAATTTTTTACAGTTGACTTTGATAACCCCATCATCTCGAAAGCCATTAGAACGAAAGTTGTCACGTTGGGCTTTCGAGGTGGGGTACGATCAGAATCAAACTGCTGTTACGTACAAGTCTAATCCAGAGTTGGCTCAGTATGTTCACAAAAATTATTTACAAAGAATGAAAGAAAGCGAATATGCACTCAGCGCATCACAAGTGCATTTTTCTTTGAGATATCAGTTGTCCAGTAAATGGATCGTTTCTGCTGGGTTGTCGTGGATGCAAAATCGCACCCAGCAGAATTTCCATTTCCGCGATAGTATGCCAGCGAGTGTTCAACAAGGATTTGAGGCAGATGCTTTGGGCAATTACCCAATTTTTGGATATTTAAATCTAGGTCCTCAAATTAATTACGAAGGAATTTCGAATGTTACGATGTTCAGCTTGCCTGTGGGAGCAATTTATGAGCATTCATTGAACAAGAAGTGGACAATAACTGCAGAGGCATTACTACAAGCAAATTATTTATCGGCTAAAAAAGGCAATACATTGAATTATCACACTTTGATGTTGCAAGACATTGATGGAGGTGTTTTTAGAGATTTATTATGGTCGGGTAAAATAGGGGTTGGAATTCAGCGAGAATTGAGCAAGAAGAATAGTGTTGGGTTGCGTTTGAATACCCAAGGGATGTTCACACCCATGTACAAACAAAATGCTGCTATCGATAATAAAGGTTGGAGTGTTGGTTTGTCGGGTTATTATGTTTGGCGTTTTATCAAGTAAAATAAGTGTTAAATTTTCGAAACATATCGCGTAAATTGCAACTTGTGAAAAAGGCATTGTTTTCTCTGTTGTTTATTTTTGCATGTCAATTTGCAAAAGCACAGGTTTTGAAACCTTTGGGGAACGGATTGCCTTCTCGAGTTGTGGCATCTTTTGCAACAACTACAGAATACTTTGCCTTATTTGAAGACCTAACTACGCCAATTCCAAATGATTATACTTTAGGAAGATGGAATGGTGTGATGTGGAAATATTATCCGGGACTGACTACACCGTCGCCAATTTTGGGAACCATGGGTTCTTATAATTTTCACTCGGTTGCTTTCTACAATAACACGATGTACGTAGCTGCTTACATCGCAAATGCTTCAAAGGATGCTGAAATACCGGTGAGTCATTTGTACACATGGAGTGAAAAAGATAATGAATGGCAGCCTGAAGTTGGTGTGGTAGACACTAAAAACGATGGAATTGTGGCCATGACCGTATTCGACAACAAGCTCATTGTTGCAGGCCGATTTAACAATACAGTAAATGGCAAAACGGTAAACAACATTGCATCTTTTGATGGTTCTTCCTGGAATTATTTAGGTAGCAGCGATCTATCGCAAGGAGCCGACGGTTTAATCAACGCTTTGCAAGTTGTTGGAAACAGACTTTACATTGCCGGAGATTTTCAAAACTTTGCAGGATCATACACGGGAAACATTGCTTATTTCACTGCTTCTAACGGCGGTTGGGGAGGAATTGGTAGCCCTTTTGCGGGCGAAATCACAGCTTTGGCCTATTTCGACAATCAGCTAGCAGCATTAGGCAAAGATTCTTGGAATAGGGCTCAAGTGAGAACATTCAAAAGCGGATGGAGTAAGCCAATCTCTTTTGACTCTTTTTCAACAGCACAGGTGAATACAATTGCGGGAACGCCTAACTATTTGTTGTTGGGTGGAGATTTCTTAAAAGACGGCAATGCGTCTTCATTGTTAAAATTTGAAAATGCCCAACTTACATTTACAGGAAATCGATTACAGGGCCTATTTACGTTAGGTCAGCGCGGCAATGGTGCCTTTGTTTGGGGTAATTTTGTTGAACAAAACACAGATATCCGATTTTTCTCAAGTATTGAATCAGAAGCTGGAAACTTATATGGTGCCTTGTTTTATGATTTGAACAGCAACTGTGTGAAAGAAGCCTCTGAAACGGGAATTCCAAATGCGGTAATCCGTTTAACGAATAAAGCAACAAAGCAAAGCTTTTTTGCAGTGACAGATCGTGAGGGACATTTTTCTGCAACGCTTCCTGAAGGAGACTATTCAATTTCACACACTCCGAACAGGCACATGTATACCGTTTGTGCGAGCAACTATGCAACTACAATTCGGGCCGGAAAATATTCATCTGTTTATTTAGGTGAATTTATGAATCCTAGCACGAAGGATTTAGACGTAAGCTTGAAGCCAATTTATGGCCCTGAACTGAATGCCGGAGACAACATTAAAGTATTACTCACCGTAACCAATAGAGGTGCATCAAAATTAAATGGCCCAACCATTCACGTAAGCCATGCTGCCGAATTAACTCAGTTTTCAAGTGTACCACTTGCCGACAACTATGAAGGCACAGAGGCTACTTTTTCTTTGGTAGATTTGATGCCATTTGAAACTAGGCACATAGAAATGAGTCTGAGAGTGCCACTGGATGCATCTGAAACTTCAGTTTATCCGATTCATGTAAAAACTGGATCGTTATTTGCTCAAAATGATGTATTCAAAGCTGATAATTTTGATACTGTTAGCTTATCGATTGGAAAACGCGGAAATGGCGCTGCAGCTGTTGAAAAAATATCAGCGAATGGAGAAAAAATCGACTACAAAAGCACCAGCTGGAAATATACTGTGAACTTCAAGAATAATGGCAGTAGCTTTGTTACAAAAGCGGTGATGGTAGATACTTTGTCTGATTTATTGCCATTACAACAAATATTATTAAAATCGTTTTATCCAACCAAAGCCACTTACAGCATTCAGCAGGGACGAATTTTGGTTGTAAATTTTGACCCGGCCAATTTATCTACAGTTGAATCCAATCCGAAAAATAGTTCTGGTTGGGTTGAATATCAGGTTGATTTGTACGAAAAACTTCCTTTAAACACAGTGATACCGAATACAGCCATGGTGAGCTTTGATTCAAAATGGGAAGCTTATTCAAACGAATGTGCGGTAACAATGGTAGATCCTACCTCGGATGTGAAACTTTTACAAAAGGGAAATTTGGCAGTACATCCCAATCCCGTTAGCCGCTTGTTAAATGTTCAATGGCTTGTAAATGAGTTAGGAACAAACTACCGAGTAATGAATTCTGTTGGCGAGGTTGTTCTCCGAGGAAAAATCGAAAATCCTGAGATGTTATTGGATTTATCGGGACTAAGTTCGGGTATTTACATTTTGAAAACTGCAAGTTCTAATACAAAACTGCAGGTGATTCGTTAATTTTCGTTGATTTTAGACTCAACAAAGGCATACAAATTAAATCCTTGTTGGTTTCTAAGAGTTTCAATTTCTTTTCTGAGGGACAATATCTGAATGCCCTGCATTTTATGTTTTTGAATGAGGGTATAAGCTTTTTCTGCGAATAAATCATTTAAACGATCGTTGCTTTGATTGTAGGTACGATGCTTCTCAATTGCCTCGGAAAGTTCAATGATTCCTGTTTCAGAAATGGCATTTGTTAAAACTACGGGTGTTTCCCATGTTTCTGTTGCACGAATATGTGCCAGTTTTTGTAGGTGGCTTGCAAATGCCGCAGCACCTTCTCGATCACTTTTGTTCACCACGAAAATATTCGCAATTTCCATGATGCCACTTTTGAGTGTTTGGATTTCATCTCCACTTTCAGGCACTGAAACCACAATAGTGGTGTCGGCCAATCCAGCAATTTCCACTTCACTTTGTCCTACACCAACGGTTTCAATGATAATTTTGTCGTAATTGGCATGTTTGAGCACATCTACCACTTCAATGATACTTCCACTTAATCCGCCAAGAGAACCTCGTGATGAAAGGCTCCTAATGAAAATATTGGGCATTAAAAACAACGACTGCATTCTCAAGCGATCTCCCAAAAGAGAACCATAATTGAAAACGCTGGATGGATCAACCGCGACGATGGCAATTTTTAAATTTTGAGAACTCCAGTATTTTGCGAGTGCATTAACGAGTGAACTTTTGCCTGCACCTGGAGGCCCGGTAATACCTATGACCGCTGAATTTCCTGATAGTTTTTTCAGCAAGTCATTTGCTTGTGGGTGATTGTTCTCAACCCATGTGATTGCTCTAGCAATGGCTTTTTCATTGCCCGCCGATAAAAGTTCAGGTGTTGGAATCATCGTCACCATACAAATATAGGAAATCGCGGTTGAGATGTTTCTATGAAAGTTTGCTTTTGGAAAAAGGCAAATCCGACACATTGATGAATTGTTTGGTTTCAAACAAAAAAGTACCCGCCTTGGCAATCATCCCCGCATTGTCGGTACAGTATTGAAAATCTGGCACATAGCAGTCGATGTTGTAGTTGTTACCGAGTTCTTTCATTGCATTTCTGAGCACTGAATTTGCAGAAACTCCACCCACCAAACCAATAGATTGAGGATTGAGATTTTTGATGGCCTTTTTGACTCTTTTAGTGAGCATGTTAACAAGGGCATTTTCGTAAGAAGCGCAAATATTTTCCAGATTATTTTTTGCAAAATTCGCGTCAATCTTGCCTTTATCCCTCAAGAAATAAAGCAAAGAAGTTTTTATTCCAGAGAAACTAAATTGGTAATCGGGAAGTTGACTATCTGGGAATTGGTAAGTGTTTTTGTCGCCATTTTGGCCAAGTTTTGAAATTTGTGGACCACCCGGATATCCCAATCCCAGCAATTTTCCAGCTTTGTCAAATGCTTCCCCAACAGCATCATCAATGGTAGATCCAATAATTTCCATTTCCATGTGGTCTGTCACCCAAATGAGTTGGGTATGTCCACCGCTAACCAGCAAACACAACATTGGGAATTTGACTTGGTGTTCGATATAAAGTGCGGCTACATGAGCTTGTAGGTGGTTTACCCCGATAAGCGGGATATTGAGGGACATGGACAGCGCTTTAGCGGTATTTAAACCTACCATGAGCGAGCCCATGAGTCCGGGCCCTTGAGTTACAGCAATGGCATCGAGGTTTTGAAGTTCGACATTGGCAGTTTTTATGGCAACATCTATCACGGGAATGATGTTACTTTGGTGCGCTCTCGAAGCCAATTCGGGAACAACTCCACCATAAGTTTCATGTACTTTTTGCGTAGATGTAATATTTGACAAGATTTCTCCGTTATGGATAACAGCAGCTGCAGTGTCGTCGCAACTACTTTCTATGCCCAATATAGTGGAAGGATGATTCACTGTGGATTCAATGCTGATGTTAAAACTTATTTTTGGTTTGGTTGAAAAAACGCGGTTCAAAATTACGGAAGATATTGCTCAGATTGCTATTGATACTCGTATTCTTTTCGAGTGTGGTGGCGGTATTGACCCGTAATAAACATGTTCAAACTAAAATTGCTCAATACGTAACTGCTTATCTATCAAAAGAATTGAAGGCTAAAGTGTCGATAAAAGCCGTAGAGATTGACTTTTTAAGAAATTTTCATTTTGAAGATTTTCTGATTGAAGATCGGCATGGAGACACCTTGTTTTTTGCTTCAACTTTCAATTTTAGGATTGCACATTTTTCGTACCGGAAACAGAAAATGGACATTCGGGGAGTTGAAATCAACAAATTGATAATCCACATTGGACAATACAAGGCTGAGAAAAAGATGAATTTTGAATTCATTGGCGATTATTTTTCTGGCGATACAGGTAAAGTTTCCAAGCCTTGGGAATTTGATATTCGCAATATTCGAGTGAGAAGAGCAGAATATTTGCAATTTGATTACAATTATGGAAAAATTGTAAATGTCCCTCATGAATATAACAACAATTATTTGTGGGTTCGCAATATAGATTTTGATATTCCTGTGTATACCATTGATTCGAAAAATGGTAGTCGTTTTAAAATCAAAAGTTTAAAAGCGCAGGAGAGAAGTGGTTTGGAATTGGTTGATTTGAAGGCAGATTGTGAGATCAATGACAAACATTTATTGCTTGATAACATGACATTACGCACGCCAAATTCGGTTATTGGTCCGAAATATGAGATGGTTTATAAGGGACTTCATCCATATGACAAGCCCTTTGATGATGTGATTTATGTGTTGAAGATGCATGATTCAAAATTGTGCATGCATGATTTTAGGATGTTTGCGCCATGGTTAACAAATCGCATGCTGCAATTTGATGTGAATGCCGAGGTAAGGGGTACTTTAAAGTCGTTGAGAGCGCAGTATTTTCAGGCGTCAACACCCAATGGTACTCGATTGAATTTAAAGTATGGGCTGATAGGACTGCCAGATGTTGAATCATTGGTGAATGAGTTTGAATTTGACAGAACTGTATTGTCGATGAGCGACCTGCAAGAAGTCATTCCTGAGTTGGAATTGCCCGAAACGGTGGTTGGTTTAGGATTGGTGAATTTAAATGGGCATATGGATGTGCCATTAGGTTCATTAAGTTGGGAAGGCGACATTAAAACGGACATGGGACACATGAATGGACTCTTGGATTTGGATTTTTCAAATGATTCATTTCCAATGGAATACATGTTAAATGTGAACATTGATTCAGTGAATTGGCAACATTTTCTTCCTGAGGCATCATTTTTAGGGAAAGCGAATATGGGATTGTATGTGAAGGGAAGTGGATTTGATGAGAATGCCAAGGTAGAATATGATATTTCAACTTCTTCATATACTTTAAACAAGCGTAAATTCATCAAGGCCTCTGTTGATGGCATGCTCGACAGGGGCAATATCAGTGGGTTTTTCAATTCTGAGGATCCATCGGCTTTGTTTACTGCAGATTTTGAGGGACAAAATATTTTCAAGAACCAAGAATCGCGTATTGAGGCAAAAGTTCAAAATTTGGACTTTGAAAAGCTGGGTTTTGATTCTGTTCATACTGCGTTTAAGGGAGTTGTTGAAGTAGAAACGAGGGGGAATGATATTAACGATATTTTGGGTTCTATTACCTTCAGAAATTGCGTTTTCAACAGAGAATCAGAGGAGTTTGTACTGCCAATACAGAACATTCGGAGAGACAATTTGGAGGAGGTTAGATTTGTTGGAAATTGGATAGATGGCGATATCAAAGGGCGTTGGAAATTAGCAAAAACTGGACTTTGGTTTGAGCACGTCATGCATGAGATGATGCCTGCCAGGTTTGAATTGCCAAAAGAAATTTCTCAAGATTCTATCCATTTTGATTTGTTTCTGTTACAAACTGTTTGGTTAGATGCTTTGATTGCACCAGGTTTACGATTGGGTCCAGTTTCTTTTAGAGGTTTTTATCATGGGTCAAACAATCAATATTCAGCAGATATTGGTCCGTTTTCATTGGAGTATGGACTTTTTTACGGTGAGAAAACGAAAATTTCAATTCGTAAAGATTTGGCTGTTGGTTTGCCGACTCAAATAACATTTACCACAGAAAAAGCGAGATTTGACAGAACCATTTACGATAAGGTTTATGGGTACTGGGCATGTGGAAATGATCGTTACATACTCAACACAGAAATTCATGAAATTGAGAACAAATATGGTTTAAAGCTGAATGGTTCTGGTCAAATTTATGCAGAGGCGGCCGATTTTCATTTCAATACAACCCAGCTGAGAATTTACCAAAACAATTGGGTTCTTGAAAAAACTGCAACTGTTCAATTTTTACCCAATAAAACAACGGTTTCCAATTTCTACTTATCAGATAACGAACATTATCTAGAGGTAAAGGGAAACATATCTGATTCAAAACAAGACACCTTGGAAATTGATTTCAGTAACATTACGCCTACGGTATTAACGCCATTTTTCCCGAAAGGGGCCTTAGATAGTTTGAATTTTAGAGGAAATGGTGATGTTAAAATTTGTTCGGTACTCAAAAATCCCAAATTTTTAGGGGATGTAGGATTGAATAAATTACGATACAATGGATTTTTATATGGGGATATGGATGTTGGCCTGACCGAAACTGACAGGGTGGGTCAATTGCAAATGAGGAGCTTATTTAGAACGGGACCATTAAAAGGAATGGCCATCAATGGCGGACTTCAATTGACGCAGTCAGATGCAATGGAAATGGATTTGTATGGTGAATTTCCAAGAAAAAC
>CAZYBT010000027.1:0-26587 GCA_964645755.1 uncultured Rhizobium sp. | reverse complement strand
TAGTATTCTTTTGGTTCGTTAGGACCTGGGTAAAATACATCTTGTGCAACAAGTACTTTGCTTACAACTTTACCAGCAGCACCGGTTTGGATTGTAACCAAAGTTCCACCCAACATGTTTTTAGCGATTTCAGCTGCTTGTTCAGCAGACTTTGCAACTTGAACACCACGTTGTTCGCTGCCTTGGATTTTACCTTTACCTCTTCCTCCCGCGTGAATTTGTGCTTTTACAACACACCAGCCACTGTCGAATTCGGTTTTTACACGCTCAGCAGCTTCTTGAGCTTGCTCTGGAGTTTCTGCAACAAATCCATTTTGTACGGCAACACCGTATTTTTTTAGGATTTCTTTTGCTTGATATTCATGAATGTTCATAAGATCTTTTACAGATATTTTGCTATTTCAGGTGCGAAAATAACTAACTTTGAGCCCATTACATAATAAAATCTCAAAACAAAGTGATTTCTTGTAAAAATCTTCATAAAAAATACAACGATTTGTCGGTTCTGAAAGGAATTGACCTCGAAATTCAAGCAAAAGAAATTGTATGTATCACCGGAGAAAGTGGTGCCGGTAAAAGCACACTTCTTCACATTATAGGGACGTTAGATGTCCCAACTCAAGGCGATCTAAACATCAATGGTCATAATATTTCTAAACTCTCGGGAAATCAATTGGCCGATTTTAGAAATACCCACATTGGTTTCGTTTTTCAATTTCATCAACTTGTTCCTGAGTTTACGGCAGTTGAAAATGTTTTGGTTCCTATGCTTATTGGAGGAAGTTCTTATAAAGAAGCAATACCCAAAGCAGAGGAAATGCTTACCTACTTGGGTTTGGCGGAGCGTTTTCAGCATAAACCTTCAGAATTATCTGGAGGAGAGCAGCAACGTGTGGCCATTGCTCGCGCGCTGGTGATGAACCCCAAAATTATTTTGGCCGATGAACCAAGTGGTAATTTAGATTCTAAAAATGCAAAACATATTCATGAATTGTTTTTCAAAATGCGCGATGATTTTGGATTAACTTTCGTTATTGTTACCCATAACCCAGAATTGGCACAAATGGCCGACAGGCAAATCACTCTCAAAGATGGAGTGATATCAAATTGAAAAAATACGCTGATTCAAAATGAAAAAAGCCAGTTTTACAACTGGCTTTTTTATTGAATTATTTTGGGAACTAAATCAATCTCTTAATACCTCTCTTGCTTTACCATTCCAACCTACTGAAATTCCCCAACGCAAACCATTGGTGTTCGGAATCATAAATAAGTTTACCGGTAAGTTTAATTTTCCTGAACGGAATGTTTTACCCAATGCAAATAAAAATCCAGTTGTTAACGTAGCACTTCCTCTAGAATCTGCAATTTCAATTAATTGAGCATCCTTGTTAGCTGCTTTGTAACTATTTGCTTCATCAGATCCATCCAATAACAATTTATTTCCATCCCAATATCCTGTTGCGTAGTTTCCAATTGAGAAATTTGGACCAAATGCAAATTCCCAACCGTTCATGTTGTTACGAATACCATTCAAAAAGTTAATTGAAGGAATGAATCGCCCTTGATCCAATCCAGTGATCATCGGAACAAATTCAAACAATGCTTGGAAGTTTCCTTCGTTTAAATATTGTTTTTCAAACTGATATCCGAATTGAAACATAGTTGCTAACTTTCCATATCCACCAGCATATCCACCGTTTTCCTCACTGTTTTGGAAAACAGTTGCACCTTTTCCTGTCAAAAATACCATACCCATACGCGGACCATCATTTTGAAGTCTGAGTTCATAAGGATTGTTGATAGCATTGTCTAATTCCGATTTTTTAGTCAATTTATTTACCATATCCATATCGTTTGGCTGACCAAACATTTCATTGATTACAACACGCAACATTGGAAACTCATTTCCTTGAATCAATAAAAATTCGCGGGTTGCCATTTTTTCAAAAGTACCGGTACTCACATCTAAAACTCTAAATGTAACCGCCAAGGTTGACCCCAATTCAGAAATAGAACCGGTCATGAGTTTGTCTACTTTTAATTTTCTACCAACTTCGGTCAAACATGCTTTTGCAAAACAACCAGTTAGTTTGATGGTATCTTTTTTTGCAAGATACTCTAAGTCGTACTTGTCCATTACTTCATATTGACCAATTCTTATGAGTTCATTTGCAATAAATTGTAAAACCTGTTGTTGATTCATGGCATGTGCTCTTGAATCAAAGTCAACCACAGCAATACTTGGCTTAGCAGCACCCTGTGCTTTTAACCCAGAAGTTAGTCCAATTGCCATAAAGGAAAGGACAAACATAGATTTAATCATGATTTTTTTCATAAACGTATTCACGTATTTTGTTATGGCAAATTTGAATTTAATTTTCTCTAAATGCAAGTGATGAAAAAATTTGTAATATTCAAAAAAATACGTTTGTATTGTGTAAACGCCTTTTTTTATCAGATTTTAAAGGCATTTCCTTAATAATATTCAATAAGAATTAAATTATTACGGAAAGGCCGTAAAATGAATTTGATGAATTACGGAAAAACCCAAAAAATAATATGATCGAAAGAAAATTTCAAGAGGCATTTGTAGAGCTTCTCAAAAATACGATTCCCTCACACCTCAATCTTGCCGAGGAACTCAGTAGCCGAATGTCGATGAGCCTCGACAGTGTTTACCGCCGACTTCGTTGCGAAACCGACTTTTCTCTTGAGGAAACGATGAGGATTTCTGCTCAATTTAACATTTCAATTACTCATTTGCTTACCCAAGAATCCAATTTGGTAACCTTTAGAGCCAATTCGTTGAATAAAGAAACCAATGCTTTTGCTGAATACCTGAAAGTTCTCCATGGCGATTTAACTTGGATTTCAAGTTCTCCTGATGCAACGGTTACATACGCCGCAGAAGATCTGCCAGTGTTTTACCATTTCTTTTTTCCAGAACTGGCACGTTTTAAAATGGTGTATTGGAATAAATCCATTATGAATATTCCGCAGTTTCAGGGCTTAAGTGTTGAAGATGTAACACTTCCAACCACTTGGGTTGGTGAAATTTCAAAAGTAAGAGAAGCCTTTTTAAGCATTCCTTCGGTTGAAATTTGGCATGAAGACACCCTGAAAAGCACAATCAAACAAATTCAATTTTATTGGGCTGCTGGTTACTTTAAAGACAAAAATTCAATTCTCAAAATTCTTGAAGAGCTCGAAGGATTGATTGATATGGTCAAAAAACAAGCAGAAGCCGGTAAAAAATATAATCCAATCACCAAAGAATTTTCCCCAATGGACTATACTTTATACTCTTGTGATTTGATGATTGGAAATAATTGCGTTTTTTTGAAGTCGATTCATAAATCTGCAAGTTATCTTGGATACAATACGTTTAATTTTATCCAAACAAAAAACGATTCGTTCAACGCCCAAGTGGAAGAGTGGCTCAATAATTTAATGTCGAAAAGCGACATGGTGAGTCAAATTTCTGAACGTGTGCGCAATCAGTTTTTTAGATCAATGCAGTTGAACATTGACCGACTGAAAACACAAATTTAAAATGAAACCCACGCCTGAAGAAATACTTTTCAAATATTGGAATTACAATCAATTCAGGCCAGGGCAGATTGAAATTGTAAAG
The DNA here is from genome assembly GCA_964645755.1 of uncultured Rhizobium sp. Lineage (GTDB taxonomy): Bacteria > Bacteroidota > Bacteroidia > NS11-12g > UBA955 > VMCP01. The sequence goes on along the minus strand of CAZYBT010000027.1, from coordinate 22,950 downwards.
TCGATCCTTGCTCAACACGATGTTCTCGCTTTGCTTCCAACTGGTGGCGGTAAAAGTATCTGTTTTCAAGTACCAGCGTTGATGCTTGGAGGTTTAACCATTGTGGTTTCTCCTCTTATTGCTTTGATGAAAGATCAGGTTGATGGACTTAAAAGCAAAGGTATTTCGGCCACTTACATTCATAGCGGACTCGCATGGACAGAGATTAAAGTGATATTGGAAAATGCCTTGAAGGGACATTATCAATTACTTTATGTTTCTCCGGAACGACTTACATCTTCAAATTTTGAGGGATATTTACCTAATTTGCCCATTCAATTGTTGGTAATTGACGAAGCGCACTGCGTTTCAATGTGGGGAAAAGATTTTCGTCCCTCATTTTTAAAAATCAAAAATATACGTGAGATCATCCCTCATGTTCCTATTTGTGCATTTACGGCAAGTGCTCCTGATTGGATACAAGAGGAAATTGTAGAAGGATTGAGCTTGAAGAATGTTCAGATCCATCAAGGGGCATTTGATCGTAAGAACTTGATTTTCTATTCAATAGAGAGTGAGAATAAGAGTGGACTGCTGCTAAATTCTCTCCAAAAAACTGCGGGTTGTAGTATTGTTTTTGCAAATACACGCCGTGAGGTTCAAGAAATTGCCCGCTTTTTAATTGAAAATCGAATTTCAGCACATTTTTACCACGGTGGACTCGACTCAGAAACGAGGTCAAAACGTCAAACAGAATGGATTCAAAATAAAGTGAGGGTGATGGTATGCACAAATGCCTTTGGTATGGGTGTAGACAAGCCCGATGTGAGATATGTTTATCACATGATGCCCTCAACAACGCCAGAAGATTATTATCAAGAATCAGGCCGAGCTGGACGAGATGGAAACACAAGTTTTTGTATATTGTTGCATCAGAAAAGTGATTGGAAGCAGTTGAACAAACATCTTGAAAATCAACACCCCGATGAAAAGAAGTGTTTGAGAGCCTATCATGCAATTATGAATCACCTTGGTGTGGCTCCCGGTTTGGGTGAGCAAATGTCTTATCCAGTTAATTTTCAGGCGGTTGCAGACACTTATCAAATTCCAATGTTCGAACTTTACTATGCGGCAAAATCAATTGAGTCGATGGGGCAGTGGATTTTAAATGAAGGAATAAAAAGTCCCTCAAAAATAAAATTCAATACAGACTACGAATTTGTTTATGATTTCAAAGTTCGATATGAAATTTATGAGCCCATCATTGATATATTACTCCGATCTTTTGGAGGGATATTCGATGCCTATGTAGTAATACACGAGGTGCAACTTGCCAAGAGACTTCGAACTACAGATAACCAAATTCATCAATGGCTGATGCATTTGCATAAAGCGAAAATTGTAGATTATATTCCGCAATCAGATGAACCTTTGATCACGTTAATAGAACCAAGATCAATGTATCCTACGTTGAACATGAAAGTCATCCTGGAATTGAAAGAACGTCGATTGAAATCGTTAACAACATTAGAAGGCTATGCAATGTCCCAAAGCTGCAGATCGGCTTTCTGGATAGAACACTTTACCGGAAAAAAAAGCGATCCGTGTGGAAGTTGCGATAATTGTAAAAAATATCAACTCGTACCGCCTGAATTATCGATAATTCAAAACATTGAATCGCTTTTAAATCAACCTAAATTATTGAGCGAATTGGTTTTAGAGTTCCCCAAAGAACATAAAAATCCATACATCGAAGTATTAAATGCCATGATTGATCGCGGAAAAGTGATAAAATCGTCTGACAATAAACTATTTTTGAAATCTTGAAGCTCATTTTTACAGTAACAAACGATTTAAACTATGATCAGCGGATGATTCGTATTTGCACAACATTGTGTCAAAACGGTCATTCAGTTTTATTAATCGGTCGGAAACTCAGGGCTTCAGAACAACTTATCGAAAAATCTTACCAACAAAAAAGACTCTTTTGTTTCTTTGAAAAGGGAAAATTATTTTATGTTGAATATAATATTCGATTGTTTTTTTATTTGTTCTTTCAGCGCTTTGATGTTGTGTGTGGAATCGATTTAGACACAAGTTTACCCACAATTGCTGTTGCCAACCTTAAGAACAAAAAACATTTTTATGATGCTCACGAATGGTTTCCATATGTTCCTGAAGTGATTTGCAGGCCAAATGTTCAGAAATTTTGGCTTTGGGTGGAAAAAATTACATTCAAGAATACAGACAAAGTTTATACAGTGAGTCATTCAATTGCCACCGAGTTTGAAAAAATTCATCAGAAAAAGGTAGCACTAGTTCGAAACATGCCCGTGTTAGATTTTCAAACACGCCCAATACCCATAGAATTATTGAATCAGTTGCCTTCAGATCGATTTGTTTTATACCAAGGTGCATTGAACCAAGGGCGTGGATTAGAGTTACTCATTGAATCAATTCAAGGAACATCGATTCACATTGTCATTGCGGGGGATGGTGACCTTATCCATGATTTAAAAGAACTCACATGTAAATTTGGCGTCGACAAACAAGTCACTTTTTTAGGATTTGTGTCACCAAGTTACTTGCGAAATTTAACAAAAAGAGCTTTTATTGGATACAATGTAAGTGAGAACTTAGGCTTAAGTTATTATTATTCATTGAATAACAAGTTTTTCGATTATGTTGAAGCAGAATTGCCTTCCTTAATCAATTCGTTTCCTGAATATAAGCAATTGTTATCAGAATATCAAGTAGGCATTTTGTGTGAAAATACAGTAGAATCAATTAGAGGGAATTTACAATTGATTTATAATCAAGATGAGTATTACAATCAATTGAAAGCACAATGTGTTGCGGCAAAAAAAGTTTGGAATTGGGAAATTGAATCTCAAAAGTTAATTGAGTTATATTGTTATGATTGATAAATTGGTAAATCATTTGCATATTGTGGCCTTTGATATGCCGTATCCCCCTAACTATGGTGGTTCTACCGATATGTATTTCAAATTGGTAGAGTTACAAAAATTAGGCATCAATGTCACACTTCATGTTTTTTTATATGATGGAAAATCTGCGGCTCCTGATTTAGAAAATGTGACGTTTAAAACGATTTATTATTCAAGGAGTAGATATAAAAATCCTTTTATTGGGAGCATTCCATACATTGTAAAAACAAGAAAAAATAAGCAGTTGTTTCACAATTTATTGCACGACAGTGCCCCAATTTTGTTTGAAGGATTGCACACCACATATTATCTCAATCATCCTAAATTGCGTCACCGAATTCGGGTAGTAAGGGCGCATAATGTAGAACATCATTACTATGAGGCTCTTTATGAAGCTGAATATCACTTGTTAAAAAAGTTATTTTTCAAGATAGAGGCTAAAAAGCTCAAGAAATATGAGAAAATTTTACACCATGCAGATGGTATTGCAGGTATTTCTCCCTCTGAAACGAATTATCTACAACGGATATATGGGAATACGACTTACGTTCCTGCATTTCATTCCAATAATGAAATTGTATGCAGATTGGGATCAGGAAAGTTTGTGCTGTATCACGGAAACCTATCGGTTCCTGAAAACAATCGAGCAGCCCTGTTTTTAGCAGAAAAAGTGTTTCCTCGATTGAATGTTCCCTGCATTATTTCTGGGAGCAATCCGAGTTCCAAATTGGTAAAAGCCATTCAAAAACATGAAAATGTTTCACTAAAAGCCAATATTTCAACCGCGGAAATATTGGAACTGATAGAATCTGCGCACGTGAATGCAATGATTACTTTTCAATCAACCGGGATCAAATTGAAGTTGTTGAATTCTCTTTACCGCGGTAGATTTGTAGTTGCAAATACAGAAATGGTCAAAGAAACACAACTCGAGGAATTGTGCTCAGTGGCAGATGATCCAATTCAAATTGTTCAAGAAATATCTAAATGTTTTGAAAATGATTTTACCTTAGACGAAGTTGCAAAGAGAAGTATGGCTTTAGACCAATTGTTCGATAATGCGTCTAATGCCTTGAAATTGGCAAAAATGCTCAAATTAAAATAAAATTCGTACCCATTTATTTATTAAAATGTACATTTAATCAATCACCATTGATGCATGTGAAGAACTGTTTCGCGTGTGCTTGATGGTGTTCATTACTTTTGAAAGCATGAGAAAATCTCTGTTTTTCATTTTATTGAGTATGGTGATTCGGGTAGAGGCGCAACAGCACACGGTTTATCAATATCCTCAGGTGTATTTTGATCGTGGAGTTGAACTTTACGAAGAGGGAAGGTTTAATGCTGCTATATCTCAGTTTGATCAATATTTCCGGTCTGTTCAGTCGAGTCAAGTCAGTGCCGATGCATCGTTTTACTATTCAATGAGTAAGTTGAAAGCTGAACATGAAGATGCTGTTGCTTCGGTGGAGAGTTATTTAGATCAAAACCCAAATTCCATTAAAAAACCACTCGCAAACCTTGCGCTAGGCGATTATTTTTACAAAAAAGAGAAGTATTCCGCAGCTTTAGCATATTACAGAAATGTGGATATCGCCGGAATTACCGTAGATCTAAGAAACCAATTTCAGTTTAGAAAAGGTTTTTGCTTGGTGTTTACCAAGAAATATAAAGATGCCAAAGTTGAACTGGAAAATGTGGCAAAAAAAGGGGGCGAATACCAGGGACTCGCGAAATACTATTATGGATACTCGTGTTTAATGGAAAAAGATTATGAAAATGCTTTGACAGCATTCCAATCGATTAAAGATAAGCGATTTGAAAAAGTGAAATTCTACATTGCTCAAGTGTATTATCAACTATCTAAATACGATGAGGCTATTGCTGAATTGAATCAAATACAACCAAGCTCTAAAATTTCAGGTAAAGACATTGAGTGGCTCAAGGGAAAATGTTTTTTCAGGAAGAAAAACTATGAACAAGCGTCTTTGTCTTTTGAAAAATCACAGTTCCAAGCCGATAAAATGCTTGCAGAGGAGCAATTTGAAGTGGGATATGCATTTGCGAAATCTGGTAATTTTAACTCAAGTCTCACTTGGTACCGTTTGGTGGCAAAAAATAACGACAGTTTGGCTCAGGTTGCCAGCTTTGAATTAGGAAATGCCCTTTTGAAATTGAAAAATTTTAGAGAAGCTATGAACGCTTATTCAGAGGTATGGAGAACAGGTTTTAACGAAGAAATTGCAGAAATATCCTTGTTTACACAAGCTAAAATTGCAGTGCAATTAGGTGAATCCAACAGTACAACATTGCTCGATAAATATATCAAATTATTCCCCAAAACAGCAAACGCTAAAGAAGCTTCCAAATTGAAAGCGCGATTGTTATTGAATACTGATAAGTACAGAGAGGCTGTGGCCATTTTGGAAGGAATCGAAGATCTCGATCAACAAACAGAAGAAATTTATCAGAAAGTCACCTTGGCTAGGGGGATGGAATTGTATAGAAGTAGAAATTTTGATGCTGCGATCCAACTTTTTGAAAAATGCAATAAAAAATCAGCAAACAAACAATATGCTGCTGAAGCAACTTATTGGATTGCCGAGGCTTTTTCGCAATTGGGTAAAAAAGAGGATGCTCAAAAATCATATAAAACTTTTTTAGATATGCCCCAATCAAATAAAATTGAAGTGTTTCCTTATGCTTACTATGGATTAGGATACCAAGATTTTATGAATAAAGCATACGGTAATGCTGCAGTATATTTCAATGAATTCACGACCAAAGTTACTGGTTTACGGTACGATGAAAGATTGGTACATGATGCCTATTTGCGTTTGGGAGATTGTTACATTATGACCCGACAATTAGAAAACGCAGTAAAGGCATATGCTTATGTTTCTGGGAAAAATGGTTCCGATGCCGATTATGCGTTGTATCAAAGTGGTATCATTTACGGGCTGCTCGAAAAATCGGAGGAAAAATTAGGAGCCCTGAAACGGTTGAATAAAAATTATCCAAAATCTCGCTTTACAATTGATGCATACAATGACATTGCTACCGAATATATGCAATTGAAACGCTTCAAGGACGCTGAAGAATACTATCAAAAAATTCTTCGCGAATTCCCAGGAAGTCAACTTACGGCAAAAGCATATTCAACCTTGGGTAAAATTTATTTCAATGATAAGAAAATCGACCAATCCATTAGTGCGTATACCTCTCTATACGATAATTTCCCAGGAACGGGAGATGCCAAATCTGCTGCCGAGATGGTAAAAACCATTTATACAGACGCCGGAAGAGCAAAAGATTACGTAAAATGGGCATCTACAAGGGGCGGGATTTCAAAAATGGAAGAAGATAGTCTCATGTTTGAAACAGCCATGAACGCCTATGAAAGAGAAGATTTTGAAGTTGCAGTAAAGAGTTTCGATAGTTATTTGCAAGAAATGACAAATGGTAACTTTGTGATTTCCGCACATTATTACAAAGCTTTAACTCATGAATCCCTCAAACAACCTCACAAAGCAATAGAATCTTACCAGTATGTATCAAAAGCAAATTCAGGTGAATTTAAAGAAGATGCAACACTGTCTGTTTTGAGAATTTATGGCAACAATGCAACTTGTGATGAAATTCTTCCGTATGTTGAAATTTTGGAGGAAATCACAAAGTCTAAAGACATTCAACGTCGTGCTTGGAAGTCTTTAATGTATTGTTATTCTAAATCAAATAACAAAGATGGATTGAAAAAAATAGCAACAAAAGTCATGGACGATAATTCTTCGGATGAAGATATGAAGTTCGAATCTAAAATGATCCTTGCAAAAGCAGATATTTCAAGTGGTGATCATTTGAAAGCATTTAATTCATTGAAATCAATTTATGAAGGCAACAACAATCGATTTGCAGCTGAAGCTAAATATTTGGAATCTGAGTTATTCTTATCTATCGATAGCATTGAAGCTTGCAAAAATGGATGTTATGCAGTTCTTGATTTGTTTAATGGATATGATTTATGGGTAGGCAAATCACTATTGTTATTGGGTGATGCCTTTGCAAAAGAAAATGATATGTTCAATGCCAAAGTTACTTGGAATACAATCATCGAAAGTTTTCAAGACAAAGCGTTGTTGGCAGAAGCAAAAAAACGCATCAAAGACAATCATCTTGATGCTCCTGAAAAGAAAAAGTAAATAGTGGTTTCATAGTAGTTGTAAAGGCGAAAAGCAATAGCTTTTCGCCTTTTTATTGAGATTTACTTTTCCGATTTACGGATTCTGCGCAGTGGTTAGTGTATAAGGTAAATGCAATGTAGTCATTGAAAACAGAATTGTTCATGGTGATAATGTGATAAAAGTCGACAAGACTAAGATAAATGAAAAAGGAGCCCTGAAATAGGCTCCTTTATCATGATGGAAAATCTAAATTTGATTGCGATGTTATTTCAAATCGATAATTGAAGAACCCATTAAATATCCTTCTGTATAAAGCTCGATGGTATATTTTCCTTTAGTCAGTTTATTATTCGGTTTCCAAACGCTTGCTGGAACTTGTTTGTTTTCTTTTTCATATACAACAGTGGTTTTGTATGAAAACTTAGTAGATTTTCCGTCGAGTAGGTCAGCAACGCCGCCATCACCATTGTTAAGCGTTAAACCTTCAGGTCCAGTAATTTTTACATAAATTGTTCTTTCACCTGCTTCAGCAATTTTATTCTCTGCCAAATTAAAACTGATTCTCAATGCTTCTACATCTTTTGCTCTGTTGGTATTGGTTTCTTTGCGGGTGATCCATTGTTTTTTAAGTGTTTCAACGCGAATCTCACTGCTCTGTATTCTTGAAGCTAGATTTTTAAGTCTCTTTCCTTCCTTGGTTAAAACATTGTTTTGAGTGTTTAATTCGGCATTTTCCTTGTTGAGGTTGTCGTTTTTCTCTTTTAGTTCAGTGTTTTCTTTTTCTAATTGAGCCAAACGTTCAGCCATTTCAGCAAGCTTATTTTTAAGTTCATCCATTAAAGCTTTACTGTTGTTTCCAGATTTTCTGAGCTCAAATGCCAATCTTGCGATTTCATTGTTTTTTGCTGCCAATTCTTTGGATATTGACTTGTTAGCTTCAGACATTGTAATGCTGTCTGATTTATATTGAGCAATCAATGCATCAGCGCTGGCAATTAAGGCTTCCTTTTGCTTGATAGTTGCACCTAATTCAGCATTTTTATTATTTAATCCTTCTTTTTCAGCGTTTCCAGATTGCCATAAGTAAAACAATCCTATGTTGAACAATAATAAGATAATGATGATGGCATACAATATCGATTTGTTGTTCTTTTCTTGTTGATTTTGCATAGTATTTTTCGTTTAGTTTGTTTAATTCGTTGTCAAAATAACGTAAATTTACACACTTTATTTGAAAAATGCAAATTGACACACTTTTACCCGGATTATTTTTGATCAAACCAAAAGTTTTTGAAGATCATCGTGGACATTTTTTTGAGAGTTTCAGAGACGATGTTTTAAAACAAAATGGGGTGAGTGAGCACTTCGTTCAAGACAATCAAAGCTTATCTCAATCAGGTATATTGCGTGGTTTGCATTTTCAAAATCCTCCACATGCTCAAGGTAAGTTGGTGCGTGTGATTAAGGGTGCTGTGCTTGATGTTGCCGTGGATATTCGCAAGGGTTCTCCAACTTATGGACAGTTTGTGGCAGTGGAATTAAGCGAGTCTAATTTTCTTTCTATGTACATTCCTGTTGGATTTGCTCATGGTTTTGTAACCTTAGAAGATAATACGATTTTTTCATACAAATGCACCGATTATTATCACCCTGAAGTTGAAGGTGGAATTTTATGGAATTCTCCTACTTTGAACATTCCATGGAATATAAACAATCCCGTTTTATCGGCCAAGGATGAAATTTTACCTGAATTTTCAGAATTTGTTTCACCATTTACTTTTTAGAAATGAGTGATTTAACAGTTTCGCAATTACAAAAAGATGTTGATCAATGGATCAATACCATTGGTGTACGTTATTTTTCAGAACTTACAAATATGGCAATATTAACCGAAGAAGTGGGGGAGTTGGCAAGAATTATGGCCAGGAAATACGGAGATCAGTCTTTTAAAAACAATGAATCTGAACATCAACTCGCTGATGAAATGGCAGATGTGCTTTGGGTTTTGGTTTGTTTGGCAAATCAAACTGGGGTGAATCTTACCGAGGCCATTCAAGCAAATATTCAGAAAAAATCAAACAGAGATAAAGATCGACATCAAAACAACGAAAAATTGAGATAGTTGAACGTTTTCAAAACAATCTCACATTTATTTTTGTTACTTTTGTAAAACTTTGTCTGACCAAACTTTACACAGTCGCAAACTCGATCACATTAAGTTAGCATTTGAATCTCAACTTGCTGACTCAGATCAACGTTTCTATTACGAACCGCTTTTTCAATCTTCCCCAGCACCCGGTTGCATTCCTCATTTGCAATTAGCGGGCAAAATTATGCGCTATCCTCTGTGGATATCTAGCATGACCGGAGGCGCTGAACTGGCTGGTAATATTAATAAAAATTTAGCTGTAGCCTGCAGAGAATTTGGATTGGGAATGGGATTAGGTTCTTGTAGACCCGTACTCGTTGATCCCCAAAATGCATCAGATTTTGCGGTTAGAAAATACATTGGAAACCAACCTTTGTATGCCAATCTTGGTATTGCGCAAATTGAAGAGTTATTTGAGCTCAATCAAGCCAAGAGAATTGCGGAATTGGTAGATCAGCTCGAAGCAGATGGTCTCATTATTCACGTCAATCCTTTACAAGAGTGGTTTCAACCCGAGGGCGATCAATTTAAAGCCCCTCCAATCGATACTATCAAGCGTGTTTTGGATAAGTTTCACTTCCCCGTAATGGTGAAAGAAGTTGGACAAGGATTTGGACCAAAATCGCTCCGAGCTTTACTTGATTTACCACTCGAAGCAGTAGATTTTGGGGCATTCGGAGGGACGAATTTTAGCCTTTTAGAAAACCTGCGTCGCACAGACATGCGAAACGAAAGCTGGAAACCTGCAACTCACATTGGGCATACTGCCGAGGAAATGTCGGATTGGATTTGCAATTGGTCAAACGATGATGTGTTTAAAGCAAAATCGATCATCGTTTCTGGTGGTATCAAATCATTTCTGGACGGATATTATTTCTTGAAGAAAATCCCTCATAAAACAATGTATGCCCATGCGTCATTGTTTTTAAAATATGCTCTTTTGGGAGAGCAAGAATTGCTCGAATTTGTAGAGAGCCAAGTTCAAGGATTGGAAATGGCACAAACCTATTTAACATTGAAAAAATGAAAAACACAACACCTGTAAAAGGATTCAGTAAGCTAAGTAAAGAGGCCAAAATTGAATGGTTGATTCAAAATTTCACCAATCAGCCCGATGAGTCAATGCAAATGTTGACCGGATATTGGCACAATCAAGCTGAGGTACAAAAATTACATGATGAATTTATTGAAAATACAATCAGCAACTTCTACATGCCATTTGGTGTTGCACCAAACTTTTTGATTAATCATAAGATGTATGCAATTCCAATGGCGATTGAAGAAAGTAGCGTAGTTGCTGCGGCATCAAAATCTGCCAATTTTTGGTTAGATAGAGGAGGCTTTAAATCTGAAGTAATTGGAATGGTGAAAGTAGGTCATGTTCATTTTTTATGGGAAGGAATTGAAGTAGATTGGTTGTTTGATTTATTTGACCACAACAAAAATTTATTCTTTGAACATACCAATGATCTTACTAAAAACATGCGTGCTCGCGGTGGGGGGATTTTAGATATAACACTGCTGAACAAAACAGATCATGAACCAGGATATTTCCAAATCGAGGTAAAATTTGATACCCGTGATAGTATGGGTGCAAATTTTATCAATAGTTGTTTAGAAGAAATTGCAAAAACTTGGAAGAATTTAGTGGAAGGTAGGAAATCTGAGAGTCAACCCGATGTAACTATTGTGATGAGTATTTTGAGTAATTTCACGCCAGAGTGCTTGGTGAGAGCTGAAGTTTCTTGTAAAATCGATGAAATTAACGAAGGATCTGGTATTGGTAATTTAGAATTTGCTGAGAAATTTTGCAGGGCAATTCGCATTGCTTCTATTGAACCATATCGTGCTGTTACCCACAACAAGGGAATTATGAATGGAATTGATGCAGTGATCATTGCAACCGGAAATGATTTCAGAGCAACGGAAGCATGTGCTCATGCTTTTGCTGCAAAAGATGGAAGATATACGAGTTTATCTCATGCGTCAATTGAAAACGATATTTTTAAATTTTGGATTGAAATGCCTTTGTCTATTGGAACTGTTGGAGGAATCACAAGTCTGCATCCAATGGTGAAATTTGCACATGAATTGTTGGGTTACCCAAATGCTTCAGACCTAATGGAAATTGTTGCAGTTGCTGGTTTAGCACAAAATTTTAGTGCGGTTCGATCACTGATTACCTCTGGAATTCAAAAAGGTCACATGAAAATGCACCTTTTGAATATCTTAAATCAACTTGAAGCTACAGATCAAGAAAAAGTCGAAATTGTAAATTATTTCAAAGACAAGGTTGTTAGTTTTAGTGCCGCAGTTGAAATTTTTTGCAAAATTCGTGGAATCGCGGTGGAATCAATTTCTGCGAAACATTGATGAAAGCGTTTTTTGCACCAGGTAAAATACTCCTCACAGGAGAATATCTCGTATTAAACGGATTTGAATCCATTGCTGTACCCACAAAATGGGGTCAATCCATGTATGTTTGGGAATTTGAAACACCCGGAAAACAACAAGATTTTTTATTGTTCGAGGCAAAAGACAATCAAAATAATTCATGGCTCAGTTGTCGATTCGATTTGCCCACCTTTCAAGTATTAGATCTTGAACTACAATCGAACGAGGAAGTCAATAGGCTTAAACAGATTTTTCAAAAAGCAGACTTATCGCATTGGAAAATTGGGAAATCATACAGAATTGAAACAAAATTAGATTTCGATAGGGTATATGGTTTGGGAAGTAGTAGTACTTTAATTACGCTAATGTCTGAATATTTAAACTTGAATGCATTGCAACTTCAATTTGATGTATTCGGTGGAAGTGGGTATGACGCTGCTGTGGGAATGATTAAAAAACCAATCGTGTATTGGCTTACTGAAGATGATTCAAACTGGCAATTTTGGGAAATGAAAACAGAATTGTCGGAAAACTGGGAGGTTGTTTTTTTAGGGAAAAAAATGGATTCAAGAAAGAGTATAGCTGAGGTACAAGATGCTTTGAATGAAATTGCCGAAGACGAATTTTACACAGCTCAATTTGACCATATCCTGAAACTTACCCGGTATGCCTCAGATAAATTAAGCATGGAAGCCTCTTTGGAAATGTATCAGAAACTATTATCAGAATCAATACACCTAGATACTCCCTATGTAACTCTTGAAATCTTGCCAGTGAACGGTGGTTTGTGCAAATGGTTAGGTGCGTGGGGAGGTGATATGATACTTGTAAACGATGTGTTATTGCAGGCTTACCCGAATAAATTTGAAAATTATAAAAGAATCAAATGGAATGATTTGATCATCCATCAATAATATGGAAAAAAAAGTTACATATCGTTGTCCTAGTAACATAGCCTTGGTGAAATATTGGGGCAAGAAAGAAGAAGGTGTTCAAATACCCGCCAATGCAAGCATCAGTTGGTCTTTGAGTGATTTATTTGCTGAAACTACGGTAGTTGCCCGTGAATCGAACGACACAAATTTGATTTTCAATTACGATGGTCAGCCAAAGCCTTCTTTTGAACCTAAAATCAAAGATTTCTTGAACAGAATTGCACCTTACAGTGAATTTGTGACAAAACATACTTTTGAAGTCAACACCATCAATAATTTTCCTCACGGCACTGGAATAGCAAGTTCTGCAGCAGGGTTTGGTGCTTTGGCTTTGTGCATCACCGATTTAGAAAGAATGTTTCAGCCCGAAACTCTTGAATTTTATCAAAGAGCAAGTTTTTTCGCACGCTTAGGATCAGGTAGCGCTTGCAGGAGTGTTTATGCAGAGCCAGCTATTTGGGGACATCATGATGTTGTTGGAAATAGTTCAGATTTATATGCAGTTCCGTATACAGGATTGGTTCATTCTAATTTGCAAGGGTGGAAAGACTGTGTGTTAATTGTAGACGATGGAGAAAAAAAAGTGAGTAGCACTGCGGGACATTCACTCCTTAAAAATCATCCATATGCAGCATCTCGATTTCAGCAAGCGCAAAAAAATATTGAAAACATTTTGCAGTTTATGCAACATGGAAACATTAGCTCTTTTATTGAGTTGGTTGAATCTGAAGCACTTCAACTTCACGCAATGATGATGTCTTCTATCCCTTATTTTACTCTTATTAGACCTGGTACTTTGGCTATTTTGGAGGAAATTTGGACATTCCGAAATGAAACAAAATTACCAGTAGCATTTACACTTGACGCGGGCGCAAACGTACATTTGCTATTTCCACAATCCATTGAAAGCGAAGCAATGAACTTTATCAACACTAAGTTGTTAGTTTACTGTAAAAATGGTTTGTATCTTTGCAGTAGCACAGGTGGAAGCCCTACCAAAATCGCTGAATGATAAAAGAATCTCTATATTACGCCAAAATCCTTCTCTTTGGAGAATATGGAATCATTGAAGACTCTATGGGTTTGAGCATTCCTTACACTTTTTTCAAAGGAAAGTTTGAGTTTGCCAATCCGATGAACGATATTCAGTTAGACTCAAATCAAAGTATCAGAAAATTTGTTCAACATTTGATTGAGCAGGATCAGAAGCAAGAGTTACCGTGTAGTTTTGATTTTGACAGGTTGTTGGATGATTTGAATCACGGTTTATTCTTCGATAGTTCAATACCACAAGGATTTGGAGTGGGTAGTTCTGGAGCTTTGGTAGCTGCGCTTTACAACCAATATGCTCTCAATCAGGTTTCTAGCGAAGATGTAATGAAAGGTGATAATCTTGCAAATTTAAAAAAGATACTGTCGTCGCTTGAATCCTATTTCCACGGTAAAAGTTCAGGTCTTGATCCTCTAATTTGCTACTTGAATCTTCCAATCCTTATTAAAGGAAAAGGTGATTTAGGTGCTGTGGGTATGCCAACAGAGAACATAGAAGGTAAAGGTGCAATCTTTTTAATGGACTCTGGTTCACCGGGGAAAACCCAAGGGATGGTAGCCATTTTCTTACAGAAATTAAAAGATGAAGGTTTCCGTAATTTGGTGAAAACCCAGCTCAAGAAATACAACGATGGTGCTGTCAAATCTTTCTTGAAAGGTGAAAACAAGCCATTGTTTGAAAATGTTAAAGCAATCTCTTCTTTATTTTTAGATAACTTCAAACCTATGATTCCAACTAAATTTGAGGAAATATGGCGTAAGGGACTTGAAACCAACGCCTATTACTTGAAATTATGTGGAAGCGGCGGTGGCGGCTTCGTTCTTGGCTTTACTCAAGATTATGAAAAGGCTGAAAAAATGTTAAAAGGCCATAAACTTCAGGTTATCTACAAAATTTAATATGGGGCTCTCTGCCAATCAAAAAATTTTAAAATTACTTTATTTTTTATCGGTGATACGTTGGTACAACGTACTCCTTATTTTTTTTGCTCAATATTCATTGGCCCTTTTTGTCTTTGGTCCGCAATATTCATTTAAGCAAATCATTCTTGATAGTACTTTACATTTGATGGTTCTCGCAACCGTGTTTACCATTGCAGCCGCTTTTATTATTAATTCATTTTACGATTCAGATAAAGACCTTGTGAATCACCCTAAGTCAGCGCTCGTTGGCAGGGTCATCGGTCAAAATTTCCTTGCAAATACCTATGTGCTTTTTAATGTCATTGCTCTTTGCATCGCTTTTTTTACGACTACCAAAATCTTCTTGTTTTATATTGCCTACATCGCAATTTGCTGGTTTTATTCGCATAAATTGCAAAAAAAACCCTTCGTTAGAGAACTTTCCGCTAGTATTTTAACCATGGCCCCACTTATTGCAGTTTGGATACATTATGGTGTGTGGGATTGGAAACTACTTTATTTCTTTGCCACTTTATTAACTATTTTGTTTACAAAAGATGTTGTGAAAGATATTGCCGGTCATAAAGGGAATCTAATTTTCGGATATAATACGGTGGTTGTAGCCGCTGGGAAAAAAAATGTCAAATATGGTTTGATTTTGTTAAATGCTTCTATTTTTTTTATTTTTCTTTTCATTTATAACTACCAAATTTCAAATGTGCATTATTTGCGTAATCAGGATTTAATCATTGGTTCCTCAATCAGTTTAATTGCAACCACTTGTATCTCCTTCATTGGTATAACCAAACTAAAAAGTAAATATTTCATTATGGATTTAACACTAAAGTTCATGTTGCTGTTTCACATTGGGTTGCTGGTGTTTACTTTTTTAGTGAACCAATTCGTTTAAGTGTCACCTGATTTCTCTGCTGTTTTGAAGGTTTTTTTATCGAAATATTCACACTATTCATTTTTTTAATATTCATTGCTTATTTTCGAAAGATGAGATTCCTGAAATTCATAGCGGTTTTATTCATGGTTTGCGTGACTTCTGCAACATTTGCTCAGTCGACAGCAGATTTAAAATCAAAGATGACCACCCTTGAAACAAAAATCATTGTTTTAGAAACAAAAGTGGCCATTTTAGAAGAAAATAACCGCAACTTGAATCAACGAATCGATCAATTGTTGTTACAACTTCAAGCAAGCAATCCCAACTTAAATGTGGGTACACCCTCTACTGTCCCTCAAAATAATTCTTTAACTACACCACAAACATCTGATCCTGCGCCTTCAAAACCATCATCGTCTTACGGAAGATGCGGTGCAACTACCAAAAAAGGTACCCAGTGTTCTCGCTCTGCGAAATCCAATGGCTATTGTTGGCAACACGGTGGTTATTAATTCATTGTAATGTTGTTTGAAGATCGGATTACATTGTTTGCAAAGGTTATTTTGCCTTTGCCATTACCGAAAATTTATACGTATCGCGTCCCTCATGAGTGGACCGATTTGGTCCTTGTTGGTCAGCGAATTGCTGTCCCATTTGGAACGAAAAAAGTCTATTCTGGAATTATATATGAGCTCACAGAATCGCCTCCTGAAGGGTATCAAGCAAATTATATTCTAGATTTACTCGATGAAAAGCCCATAGTTTCTGTGTTGCAATTGAAATTTTGGGATTGGATTTCACAATATTATATGTGTTTTTTGGGGGATGTTTTGTCAACCGCTCTACCTGCAGGTTTCAGGGTGCAATCAATGACAAAAATATCTTTACATCCCGATTTTGACCCCGACAACTTGCAGCCATTAGATACCAAAGAAAACGAAATATTATCGATATTGCTCAGCAGTAAGTCCATTACAGTTGAGCAGGTACAAGCTGCTTTGAAATTGAAATCTGTGTTGAAATACATCAAATCGATGTATGTAAAAGGCATTATTTCAATGGAAGAGGAGTTGAAAGAAAATTACAAACCCAAATTCTCAGAATGGATCTATTGTACAGATTTTTGGGACAATGAAACCGATGCAAATCTTGCATTGAACCAAATGGAACGAAAATCGATTAAGCAATTTGAGGCTATGATGTATATTTTGGGTGCCCCAGGAAAACAAATTGAATCCAAACTATTGATTTCTAACAAGTCTGTAGCCAGGCCGGTATTAACGGCATTGGAAAAAAAAGGGTACATTCAACTCATAAAGAAGCGTGAAGATAGATTTCATGCAATTCAAGGCGAAGGAGAGTCTGTTGAATTAACGGAAATTCAAAAAAATGCAGTTTCGCAAATTCAAGATGCATTCAATCAAAAGAAACATGTTCTGCTACATGGGGTTACAGGTTCTGGGAAAACCCATATTTACTTGCATTTTGCCGAACATTATTTGAATCAAGGAAAACAAGTTCTATTTCTTGTGCCAGAAGTTGCCCTTACAGAGCACCTTGTTTCAAGGGTTGCGCAATTGATTTCTCAAGAAATTGGTGTATGGCACCATTATTACAGCACCTCGGAAAGAACTGAATTGTATGAAAAAATTCGTTTGAGAGAAATTAATTTTGTGATTGGAACTCGAAATGCACTTTTTGCGCCTTTTGTAGAACTCGACCTGATTATCATCGATGAAGAACATGAAAGTAGCTATAAACAATTTGAAAAACGTCCCAATTTTCACGCACGCGATGCAGCGTTTCAACTCGCAAAATTAAATCATTCAAATATTTTAATGGGATCAGCAACACCCAGTTATGAAATGTTGCAGCTTGCCAAAGATACAAACATACAAAAAGTTGAATTGTTACAACGTTTTGAACAACAGCAATTTGCTGAATTCATGACATTGAATTTGGGTGATTTCAAAAAGCAGAATAGAATGCAAGGTTTTTTCTCTGATTTGGCCGTTGAAGCCATAAAGGAAAAACTTAAAAGAAAAGAAAAAGTAATCGTATACCACAATAGAAAAGGATATGCTCCTTTTATTCAATGCGGGTCTTGCGGTCACACAACTCAATGCGTTCAATGTGATATTGCCCTAACTTTTTACAAGAGTTATAATCAGCAACGTTGTAACTATTGTGGCTATCAACAAAATATCCCTAAAAATTGTCCCGCTTGTTCAAGTGCCGATCTTATTATGAAAGGTGTGGGAACTGAAAAAATTGTGGAAGAGTTAAATTTGATTTTTCCGGAATTACGCATTTCAAGATTTGATCAAACCAGTATTAAAAAGAGATCCGACTTCCAAAAAATACTCGATGCTTTTGAATCTGGAGAAATTGAAATGTTGGTAGGTACGCAACTTTTGGCCAAAGGAATTGATTTTGAAGATGTTGCATTGATTGTAGTCCCCGACGCCGATATCATGCTCAATTTACCCGATTTTAGATCGCATGAAAGAGCATTTCAACAACTTTACCAATTATCCGGAAGGGCGGGGCGTGGTAAAAAACGAGGACAAGTATTGGTGCAAAGTTATCAGCCCAATCACTTGGTATTAAATGCAGTCAGAGAAGAAGCCTACGCGGAATTGGCAATCTCGGAACTTAAAGAGCGTCAAACATTTGGATATCCTCCGTTTTCAAGATTAATTGAAATAACAGTCAAGCACAAAGATCAACAGACTGTTTTTACAGCAGCCGCTCATTTAAACAATGTGCTTAGAAATAAGTTAGGTGATAGACTGCTCGGACCTTTAACGCCCTCTGTTTCTAGGGTAAAGAATATGTATATTCAACAGTTTCTGTTGAAAATGGACCGTCAAAAAGATAATATTCCCAAAATTAAGGAGTTTTTACTTTGGGCACAAAATCAACTCCAAACCACAGATGGGTTTTCTGCGGTAAGAGTTGATTTTGACGTAGATCCAAACTAAGCTTGGTATCTTCTTTTTGCTTTTATGTTGTCACTGTTTTTTAAGTTCCCAAATTTCAATTAAATTTGAATCATGGAATTGGAAACTTTAGAATCTACAACCACCACAACCGATTTTTTGCCATTGAATGGCACAGATCATATAGAATTTTATGTAGGGAATGCCAAACAAAGTGCTTATTACTATCAAACCGCTTGGGGATACAAATTTGTAGCCTACAGTGGTCCTGAAACTGGGGTGCGTGATAGGGCGAGTTATGTACTTCAACAAGGTAAAATTAGATTGGTGTTGACAACTGCAATCAATCCGAATTCAGATATTGCTGAACACCACAAAACCCATGGTGATGGCGTTAAATTCCTAAGTTTATGGGTTGATGATGCAACAAAAAGTTTCGAAGAAACAGTTAAAAGGGGTGCTAAACCCTTCATGGAACCTACCAAGTTTGAAGATGAACACGGATATGTAATCATCTCTGCTATACATACTTACGGAGATACCGTTCACAAATTTGTTGAACGTTCAAATTATCATGGACCTTTCTTGCCCGGATTTATAGCCCCAGCAAATGCCATGGAAGTGACCCCTGTTGGATTAAAATATGTAGACCATTGCGTTGGAAACGTTGAACTTGGTAAAATGAACGATTGGGTGAAGTTTTATGAAGATGTAATGGGTTTCAAATTGCTGTTGACTTTCGACGACAAAGACATTAGTACTGAATACAGTGCTCTTATGAGCAAAGTGGTGAGCAATGGCAACGGTTATGTGAAATTCCCAATCAATGAACCCGCAGACGGTAAGAAAAAATCTCAAATTGAAGAGTATATCGAATTTTACAAGGGTGCAGGCGTTCAACACATTGCAGTTGAAGTGCATGATATCCTTGAAACTGTAGCCGAACTTCGCAGAAGAGGAGTTGAGTTCTTATATGTTCCCGATGAATATTATGAAGATGTTTTGGATAGAGTTGGACATATCAACGAAGATTTACAAGCATTAAAAGAATTGAATATCTTAATTGACCGCGATGAAGAAGGATATTTGTTGCAAATCTTCACCAAACCTGTTGAAGATAGACCAACCGTATTCTACGAAATTATCCAACGTCACGGTGCTAAAAGCTTCGGAAAAGGTAATTTTAAAGCCCTTTTTGAATCAATCGAAAGAGAACAAGCTAAAAGAGGAAATCTCTAATCAAACAAGCACACTTTGTATGAATAAAATGCCCATTGGGTATGAAAGCAATACAAAGATAATCAGCAATATGATTGAAATTTCCCATCTCAATTTGGTTGATAAATAAACCCAAATTGGTGACAATACAATCGCATTTCTGAAGATAGCAGTGATTGCACTGGTGCTGTAAGGAACAGTCAAAAATAAGAAACAAAACATGAGATAGAAGATCCAATTGGGTCTTCTATTTTTTTTGAGGGACAAATACACACAGCTTGCTAAAACCAAACCCCACAAGAAAAAATTCTGAATTTCAATCCACATTTCTCGCTTGCCCCAGTTTTTGATCAAGTCATTCAATCGAGTACCCATGTGCTTCCAGGGCATATTGAAGTCATGGCCATATTTAAATTGAATCAAAAACAACGCATCCCAATGTCCTGTTTTTACATAATCATATATAAACCAAGTCATGAGAGCCACAATCGATGATATCAAAACAAAAACCTTGTCCCACTTGATTTTGCGTTCATCTACTGTGAAAAAATCGATGATAATCCATGTTCCAATGCATAAAATCAAAACAAAACCAATGGAATAGGTCAGTACCGCGAAAAATGCAAAAATTCCTGCCCAAAAGAATTGCGATTTATCCAAAAAATAAAACAATAGAAAGATAAAAAACAAGAGCATCGACAATGGGAAAATGGCATGCAAATAAATACTTCCTGATGCAAATTGATAAATCAATGTAGCTATAAAATATTGAATATAAGACATTTGTTCTTGCCAAATTCCAATAAGTAAAATGGTTAATAATACAAAAAACAGCGACAAATAAAGACCAATCATTGCCATATCTACATTGGGTAAAATCCAATGTAAAAATCTGATTGTAAAAGGGTAGGCAGGAGCCCAACCAGCATTACCACACCAACTGCTTGGGTAATCTTTGCATGGAAATAAATTATGGCCGTTCTGTGCAACATCTAAGTATAGTGCACTGTCCCACCTGCTCCAACAATCAGCAGATAATCCTCCCCAACAATTTCCAGCCTCGGAAATGAATGTGCCAAAGAATAAAAAAATGGCAAAGGACAAAAGTCCAATGCCAATTTTAATCGCAAGGTTTTTATTTAGTTGTATTGTGCCCATTGTGCGTGCACAAAATCCATTAATTGTTTGATGTAATCTGATGAAAATTCAAATTTCACACCTGCATTTTCATAGATATTCGGAATAGATTGGGTGTATCCCAACTTCATGAAAGATTTGTAACCTTCTAGAGCCTTGACTTTATTGGAATGGTAATTTTTCCAAATTCCAATTGCCCCTAGCTGTGCAAAACCATATTCAATGTAATAGAATGGAACTTCGAAAATATGCAATTGCTTATGCCATGCATAGGCTTTCGATTGCTCATAGCCTGAGTAATCAACCAAACCACTCGAAAAACGTTCTTGTTGGAATATCCAAGCAGCTTTTCTTTCTTCTTGGGTATGGTTTGGATTTTCGTAAATCCAATGTTGGAAAGCATCAACTGTTGCTATCCAAGGCAATGTTCCAAGTATACCTTCTAGTTGCTCACATTTTGCGCGATTCAAAAGGTCTTCGTCATTGAAATAATGATTCCACCCTTCCATACTCAATAATTCCATGCTCATAGATGCTAATTCTGCCACTTCACTCGGAGTGTTTTTGAATGCATTTAGTTTTAAAGGTGCCATTTGAAAACTGTGGATGGCGTGTCCTGCTTCATGAACCAAAGTTTCAACATCTCTCAAGTTGCCAGTTGCATTCATAAATATAAATGGCATATTGGTTTTGGCTAAAGGATAATTATATCCACCAGGAGCTTTACCCACACGACTTTCTAAATCCAAAAGCGACATTTCCTTCATGGTGGTTAAACATCCCCCGAAAAATGAATCCAGTTCGTTTAATGCAGCAATGCCTTTATCAAGAAATTCTGAACCATTCAAAAAAGGTTTCAAAGGCTCTCTATTTTGAGGGTCAACTGCAGTATCCCAAGGTTTTAAACTTGTTAACCCCATCATGTTTTTACGACGTACTTGAATTTCTTTTAACAAAGGAACCACATGTTTTTCAACCGAATCATGGAAATTTTTGCAATCACTCACCGAATAATCAAATCTTCCCATCGCGGCAAACATATAATCTCGGTAATTGTTGAAACCGGCGTTTAAAGCCACTTGATGACGTTTTTGTACCATTTGATCAAAAATATCCTCAAGTTTTTGTGAATCTTGCGAACGTCTGTCAGTCATCAAATTCCAAGCTTTTTCACGAATGTCTCTATTCGTCTCCATCAAAAAGTTAGAGGCCTTTTGCATGGTGATGGTTTCACCATTCCAATCAATACTCATTGCACCTTGAATCGCTGAATACTCTTGAGCAAGAGTATTTAATTCTGCCTGTAGTGGAATATTTTCCTCTCGGAATAAATCTACAGCACTTTTAAGCGCTCTGAAATAAATACTGTATTCTGATTGATGCGCAAGTTCGTAGGAAAATTGGCAACCTACAATCTTCTGATTCAGCAAATCTTCAAAAGGTGCAATTTTTGGCTGTACCTCTTGAATGAAAAACAAATAGTCTTTTTCGATTGTTTCATTCTGAGTATCACATGTCATACGGATGTACCTCCACGCCATGTCTTCAGATAAAAAACTCTCCAAATCACTCACATCTTCGAGAAAGGTTTCAAATTCTTGAACCGATTCAATTTGCCTATCTATCAGTTGCTGAAATAACGCTTCAATTTCCGAAACGCGTTCAATTTTGAAACCACTAGGAATAAAAGTACCCATTCGGATAATTTTAGCTACCCATTTTGCGTGGAGTGGTTGTTTTTGCTTTAACTCCAGCAGATGTTTTAGTAGGTGTTTTCGTTTTTGCAGCTACAGCTTTTGGTTTGTCTGTTGATTTAGCCTTTGCTGTTTCTTTTACTTCAGTGGTTTCTTCAGTATCATCCGATTTATTCAAAGAATCAAAATCCAATGATGATTTTAACATACTGTACCAAGTAAAAAGCTTTTTCATGTCGCTCGTGTAAACTTTTTCACGATCATAATTTGGAAGTACTTTCGACATAAATGCACGAACTTCGTCGTTATCGGCTTTGGATGATGGAATAGCGGTGCCTTCATCATCTAATTTTTTCAGAGATAATAAAACCTCGGACAATCTCACTTCACCGTCTTCAGTAAACATAGAAATATCTGCAAGCACGCTGACTCTCTGACGCACATTCGTTGCAAATTTTTTGTTATCTACCAACGATTCTAAAATAAGTCCACTTTTATTTTGGCCAATCACTTTGTGAAGTCCTGGCA
>CAZYBT010000026.1:0-26632 GCA_964645755.1 uncultured Rhizobium sp. | reverse complement strand
CGTATTTCTTTTTCTTGATTTGGGGGACAAAAAACAAGACCTCGAACATTTCCATTGTCACAATTGTAAAGATCAATTTTATCTAAAATATGTTTGATTCTTTGTTCAGAGACCAATGAATTAAAATCTGATTTTTCAGAAATTACTTCACCATCTATTTTCAATTCACTTATTCCATAGTAATGAAATGGAGCAAGCATTTTCTCTTCCATAGCTTTGTGAAGCCTGATTTCATAAGCAATGTTATAGTCGAAAAACTTGAAAATATCGTGATTATCAGTTCTCTCTGGTGTAGCTGTCATGCCCAGTAAAAATCCTGGTTGAAAATAATCCAAAATGCGACGGTAACTCATTGCTCCAGATCGATGTGCTTCATCAATTACGATATAATCAAAATGATCTCTTTTAAAATTTTTCAGATGATCTTCAGTCCCTAAAGTTTGGATTGTACAGAAAACAAAATCAGCTTCCATATTCTTCTCACTACCGGAATAATATCCAAATTTTATTGAAGGATCATCGATTAGGGTTTTATACGTTTCCATTGCTGCTTCTGCAATGGTTTTGCGATGAACTACAAATAAAAATTTCTTGGGATTATACTTTTTCACATCAAATGCGGAAAGAAAAGTTTTCCCAGTTCCAGTTGCCGAAATGAGAAGTGCTTTTTTCTGACCAGATAATCTTAACGCTTCAATATTAGCCAATGCCTCAACTTGCATCATATTGGGCTCAACCCGTTTATACCTAGGAACAACTTGTAGAATGGCTTTTTCTTGCTGTTTACTGGCCTCTCTTGCAAGTTCATAAATTGAACTGTAATTCGTAATAAATTCTCTATCAACAGGTATGGATCGATCAAATTGATACTGAAATTCATTTAGAAAATTATGTACTAAATGACTCTCCGATTTCGCCGAAACTTTTAAATTCCATTCTGAATTTTCACTTAAAGCGTATTGTGTTAGATTACTACTACCAATGATTACAGTGTAATTTTCCTTATTGCGAAATAAATATCCTTTCGAATGCAGATTAATATCAGTTGCAATTTTAACTTCAATGTTATCAAACTTCAATAACTCTTCTAAGGCAAGTGGTTGAGTAAAGTTCAAATATTGAGATACTATAATTTTTCCGCGTATTTTCCGATTTCTAAGTTCAATTAATTGTTCTTTTATTGACGCTAGTCCCCCTTTGGTAACAAACGCAACTGAAAACCAAAACTCTTCACAATATTCTAACTCGTGCCTTAATGATGTTAAAACTTTCTTTTGAGATTTTTGGTCGTTGACCAAAATCTGAGGAATAGTTGAATAGTTATGTCCTTTTTTCCGGTCTATAAAACCGTAAACCAAACTTTTATTGAATTCATCAGCATCGAATAACATTTTAACTCTTTAATTTTTGTACAATCGGTAAATCTGCGGCTGCCCAATCAAGGTCGCCCAAATTATCTGAAGCTCTCCAAACCGCATTTATATGCTCTTTCAGTTCAATGTCCCTAGAAATCACCTCGCAAACATAAGCATGCATGGTTAAATTAAAATCCGGATATTCATGGTTGACGGTCATCAATTTGAATGGATTACTAAAACTTACATTTAACTCTTCTACCAACTCTCGTTTCAATGCAGAAACTTGATCTTCTCCAGGCTCAATTTTACCACCCGGAAATTCATATTTGTGAGAGATATAATCCAATTTATTTGGACCTCTTTGCACACACAATATTTCATTTTCATTTACAATCACAGCGGCTACTACTTCAATCTGTTTCTTCATCGAAACAAATATATTGATCAATCACGAACAATAAAATTTTCATTACAACCAACCCTTACTTCTTTTATACCTTAAAAGGTATAAATTGAGTAAAGAATGAATATTTACACCCTAAAAGGTATAAAAAAGAAAATCTCAGAAATTGGGCGAATACCACAAAAAAAGCCCCGCTCTGCGGGGCTTTCAACTTTTTGCGGTGAGAGGGGGATTCGAACCCCCGGAACAGTTTCCCGTTCGTCAGTTTAGCAAACTGGTGGTTTCAGCCACTCACCCATCTCACCAACGGGACTGCAAATATAAAATTTAAATTTAACGTTTCCGAAAATCTTACAAAAAAAAGTGAAAAAAGTTTCGCGCTTTTTGCAACGCTCACCTATACTTCTCATTTCCAAACGCTTACCATCTTCCACCAGTCAATGTCCCTCAAAAACAAAAGAAGTAACGAACAAATTCAACCATTGTATTTCATTTTCATACAACCAATACAGAGAATTTATCCCTCTCAAAAGAAAAAATTACCAACCGCCAGTTTCTCTCGGAGAATTTACAATGTCATTGAAAAGCGACAATCCAATATGCTTCGGGGAGTAACTTGATCCAGCTGAAATAATCTTTTCATTGAAAGAACGCAAGTGGTTACGACTACCCTTTTTGAGGTTTGATAGCACAAAATTCAAATCTTGGTTATCTGAAATCAACTCCATATTCATGATATCGGCAATGTCCAAATCTTCAATTTCCGCACCAATGTGATATGCCATGAGCTCCGATTGAAATCCCGCATCAACCAGGGTATCATACAATTTTTGCAAAACGGTGTCGTGGAAAATGCCAACTCCATTGCTGCCAACAGGATCTATCAAGCCATAACGCTGAATTAATGTAAACACAGCATTTGAATGCGTTTGTTCACTCGAGGCGATGTTCTCGAAAATATTCACTTTCCATTTGTTAAATAGTGTTGCATAAACATCATGAGCGAGCTTTTCTTCTTCGCGAAGAAATAAAATTGCCTGTTTTTCACTGTTTGACAAAGTTTCAACTGGAAATTTATTGATCTGAGATGTAATGTCGTTAGTGTTAGAAGCACTATCCTTTTTACATGAAAAAGCCAAGATAGAAATGGCTAAAATTCCGAAGATTGATTTTATTTTCATGGGTGCAAGTAACCCATATTTTTACTGTTAATCAGTGACAATCATCACTCACAAAAGATTTTTGTCATGATTATTTCTTCTCCCAAAATTTCAAGTGCGTTTTGAACAACGAATTGATGAGTTTGAAGGAATTGGGAATCTCGGGACCGCTACTGTGGTATGTGGCTACGCGAGTGCCGCTGGGCATTTGATTAAGCTGGTGTTGAACATAATCTGAGTACTCAAGAAACAACTCATCGTCGAGGTAAACTTTTTGATCGATGGCCGATTCCGGCGACAAATTTTCGAAAAAGGGATTGAACAAGTAAAAGGCTGCAAAATCGGTAAACTTAACACGATTGATGTTGGCGTTGAGAAAACTCACGTTCTCAATTTCGTGTTTGTTGGCAATGTCATTGGCACAGTCAGAAAGTGATTTGCGTTGTTCAACACCGGTAAAATGAGCCTTAGTGGTAAGTGCACCCACAAAACAGAACTTTCCGGCACCTGAACCAACGTCTAAAACGCGAATTCCGGGTTCGGTAGCTAAATATTGGGCTGCCGCTTTGGCAATTTTAATGGGGGTAAAGTGAGTGGCCGACTTTCGGCGAATTTCGAGAGGAAAAACCATATCGAAATCCTCATCGATAAGTTCGTCTAAATTCTTTAGTTTATCTGTTTTCAAGCGATTAAGATTCTGCTTCGAGGTCTTTCAGAATCTGATTGACGTCGTCTTCTGTCTTGAACAATTTTTCTTTACACACTGCGATCAGCACAGTGGCTCTTTTCACTTTTTCTGAGAGTTCATCTACAGAAATTTCTCCATTTTCGATGTCTTGCACAATCAATTGAAGTTCATCAAATGCTGCAGAATAGTTGGTTTCTTTCTGACTCATTTTCAAATTTAATCAAAAAAGATGCAAGTTATTCAACAATAATTTTTCGCACTTCTTTTTCGAACCCCGTATCGACTTCTACAAAATAGATTCCACCTGACTTTAAATAACTTACAGATTTTGAAAATTGATTTTTACCAACACCCAGTTGGGTTAAACTATTAGAATCTAAAATCTTTCCCTGATAATCCTTGATGGTGATATGTACAATTGATTTTCTAGAAAGTTCAAATTCAATCAATAGATCTCCATAATTGGGTATCGGAAATACTTGAAGCATGAGCGAACTCACACTTGCCCCATTTAACATTTTGTTAGAGGCATTTTTATTCTTGTGTAAAAAAACTTTAAATAGATTTGAAGACGCAGAACTTTCAACCGTATTGCTAAAGAAAATATTGGGTTTGTTGCTCTTTATTCCACCAAATATATAGCCTAAAAATATTGAGTCTGAAAAATTTAATTCATCTAACTTTATCACCTCATTGAGGTATTTTGGCAAGTCATGATTTACAATAAATTCTGAACCCGCACCTAACAAGGTGGGCATATTTGAAGACATTTTAAACTCTTTCATATCACCATTCAAATCTCTGGTAACCAATCCAATGGTATTCACAAACGGGACATTATTATCTTGAACCAAAATTCCATTGCTATCATAAAATTGGGCGATTCCTCCGAAAAACAAATTGTGCATGTCTTTTGATTGATTGTCGAATAGGGCAACATGAGCACAATGATAATGATTGTAATATTGTGAAAATTTGGGGTGTTCCGAAAATCCAAAACTGTCTACGTTAATTGCACTCAAAAAAGGCAAATCCACATCCTGTTTAAAAACGCCTGAAAACAAAGTGAGTCCTTCTTTTCCATCAGGGAAAATTTGTGGCACAACGTTGTAGTCTCTTCGATGAAGTTTCTCATCGTCAATATATGATTTTAAGTGATTCACTATAAACGAATTGACCTGATGTTCAATTTGAAAAATCCGAATTGCATTCGTATAACTTTGCAAAAAACCAGGTCCATGATTAGGTCCCATTGGATTGTACCTTCCGGTAAATTTATGACCGCCAGATAAGTAGAAAGTATGGTTAATTTTATTCAATGACCCCCCGGTTACAGCGAACATGGTATCATATTTTTGAAGGATACACGAGGCAAAAGATTTCTGATTGATTACAGAATCAATAATTTGAGAGACTTGAATTTTTGTGATAAATGGAAATGTAATATGATCTGATGATTTTACACTATAACCGTAACCACCTGTCAAATACAATGAATTTCCTTCTTGGAAAAACTGAAAATTAGTTGCAGAAAATTGATCTTTAACATCCGCAGGCAAATTTGTCAATGGAGCGGTATATGTTTTATTGTTTTCAACATCTAAAACGATGAGTTGATTGTTTTGACCAGAAGTTGAAAATGATGCAAATGGCTGTCTTTGATGCAAGCCATCTACCCTTCCACCAACGAATAATATTCTGTGATGATCGCTTGCCCAAGCAAATGATTGTAATCCTTTGATTCCAGAGAAATCAACCCGATTGATAGAAACATCGAATTGAATTTGTGCGGTTACTCGATTCAAAAAAATCGATGTTAACAAGAAGGATAAAAAAAGCACTTTTTTCATGGCTTCAAATGAAATCAAAGTATTGAATTTATTGTGTGACAAATATCACGAATCCAATTTATTTCACCTCACTCTCCACCACTCCATCAGAAAATTGTGTGGTTAAAAGTTGCCCTTTTTTGAGGTCATTCACCGATTTTACAATTTTTCCGTCTGCAAAGGTCAGACTATATCCCCGTTTTAACAAATTCATGGGATTGAGAAGTCCCACCACCTTTTCTGTATTATCAAGGTCTTTTTTATGAAAATTGAGGGACGATTGAACGCCGCGAATCAAATTTGGCTTTAACACAGACTCTATTGTATCGAATTGATTTTTAATTATTTTCAATGAAAAATCTTTGAGATTTCTTTCTTGATGTTGCAAAAAATTGTGATTGCTTTGCAATTGTAATTTCAAATGAGCCTTCAAAAAATTGACTTCATTCGTCAAGTTTTTCCGCGAATTTTGCAAAACTTCCTTAGATAATTTAATCAAAGCTTGTTCGTTTTTCTGTACTGGCACCCAAAAATTGTGAAACTCTTGCAACAAGAAATCAGCCAACTCCGTTGGTGTGATAGCATTTCTATAGGCCACCATTTCAGATACTGTTTCATTGGTTGAATGTCCGATTCCTGAAAACACGGAAATTGGAAATTCTGCAATGGCCTTCGCGAGATCGTAGTTGTTGTAACATGAAAGTCCCACTTCACCACCTCCACCCCGAATTATGGCAACAACATCAAAATGATGAATCACTTTTTGAATGCGCTTCAACTGATTGATAATGGTTGGTGCAGCATTGTCTCCTTGCAAAATTGCCGGAAACAAGAAAGTATCAAATCGATAACCCCATTGATTTTTTTGAATGACCTTCATAAAATCGGAATATCCTTTGCTTGTTTCTACCGAAATAATGGCTATACGCTTAGGCAAAAGTGGCAAATGTTTGGTTTTATTGAGGTTAAAAAGTCCCTCCGCCTTTAAACGCTGAATATTTTCCAATTTCTCTTTTTCCAATTCACCGAGGGTAAATGAAGGATCGATATCTGAAATTTTAAGAGTGAGTCCATAAGTTGGATGAAAGTCAACATGGGCAAATAGCAGCACAGTGATACCATCTTTTAGAGGCTCACGGAGGGTATTGACAAAATTGGCGTTAATGCGTGCAAAATCCGAATTCCAAATGGTGGATCTCATTTCAGCCACAATTTTACCATTTACCTTTTCAACGAGCTCTGGAAATGCGTGACCCGATTGATTGTAAAAATTAAGTTTATTGATTTCTGCTTTCACCCAAAAGCTTGTTTTAAACACTTGCTGAACAACAGATTGAATATTCTGGGTTACCTGAAGTAGGGTAAAAACGTTTTTGGGAGACATGGGTACACAAAATTAACGAATTTCGTTGTTGTAGAACCGGTTATTATACCAAAAATTAGGTATTTCCATTTTTTTTGTGTTAATTTTGTCATTATTTATTGAAAACTTAAAAATAACACCTTTATGTTCCTCAAAAAGTCTATCAATCTTCTCTCCATATTTTTCATTCTTTCAATTTCGAGTTTACAGGCTCAAACGACCCGATATGTGAGCACAGCAAGTGAGCTCACAACGGCAATCAGTGCCTCATCAACATCCGTAATAGATGTAATTGAAATTTCGAATGATATTGTAGTAACATCGCAAGTAACCATTAGTAAATCACTCACAATCAATGGAAATGGGAATAAAATCACCGTTTCCATCAACGGGGTTACGGATGCCGGGGTAAACAATACTGGAACTGGTGGAACAAGTACAGCATCGAATTACCGAGTGTTCACCATTTCTGGCACGAATACAGTGACAATCAATAATTTGACGATTAAAGGTGGAAACAATACGTCTGGAGGGGGCTGCATATACAATTCAGCGAACAAACTCATATTAAACAATGTAGTAATCTCTAACGGAAGAAATTCTTCCACAGGAGGTGGCGGATTGTATAATGCGTCGGGTGGAGTAACCTATATGACAGATTGTAATTTAACACGAAATTCTGCAAATTACGGAGGTGGATTTATCAATCAAGGAACAATGTACATCAACAGGTGCACCTTTTCTGAGAACAGAAGTGAAAGTGCGAGTGGCGGCGGTGGAGCATGCGAAAATCAATCTATTTTATACATCAATAATAGCACATTTGCGAACAACAAAAGTACAGAAATTGGAGGTGCCATCAACAATTACACGGGAACGGTTTATGTCATGAACAGCACTTTTTCTGGGAATGTGGCATACGGAGGAACCTACAGTGGTGGGGCCATCGGAAATAACAGCGGATCAGCAACTGCTGTAAACTGCTTATTTGCTTACAATTACTACTTAACAGGTGGTTCAGTTTCCAACCCAACCGCATTTACATTGAATGATTTTGGATTCGGGAACACAAACGCGTATTACTGCATACACCATACCAGTTCTAATTTAATTGGCACTTCATTATCAAATGTACTATATAGTGGCAGTGCAGACGGAAGTAACAATACCATTTTCGCAGGAGGAATTTACACCAAAATTACAAACGGCGCTGGAACTGAAATTGGAACTGCCAAGGTATACCAACCTTACTTGGTAACTTCAACAACATCGAAAACGGCCACATTGAAAATAGGAAGTTTCCCCAATCAAACGGCCAACAAAGGATGTGTTACAGGATACACAGATGGCAATGGAACCCCATCGTTTGGATATAAAAACATGTCAACCAGCGCCTGGGTAAATTTAGTAGGATCAAATGCATCTTCGAATACAGTAACAAAAGACCAATTGAATACAACCCGCGGTTCTAGTCCAACCAGAGGCTCAGTGGAAGTTGAAATTAGCACTGTTTACATGCTCAAAGTACTTTCATCTGTAGATGGAACATCCACTGGTGGAAGTTTATATGGTGATGTTTATGAATCGGGCACCCAAGTAACACTTACTGCATCTCCAAATGCTGGTAAACAGTTTTCATATTGGCAAAACTCAGCCACTTCAGCATCCGTTTCTACATCAAATCCATATACTGTAACCATTTCTTCTGATTTAACATTGGTTCCAATTTTTGTGACTGCTACAAGCACCTATAGCGTTACCTATGTAGGAAATAACAACACATCGGGAACCGCTCCTAGCGTGCAAACTTTTACATCTGGATCTATTACAATATCAACTAAAAATACCCTTGCTAGGGAAGAATACTTTTTCGATGGATGGAACACACAACCCAATGGAACTGGAACAAACTACGCTCCCGGGGCTTCCTATTCAACCACAGCAAATTTGACATTGTATGCAAAATGGACACCGTATATCAAATATTATCCCAAATCTGCAAATGCTTCAAGTTTATATTTAACAAGTAGTTGGAGCGGAACACCTGATGGTACAGGAGGTTCGCCAAGCAATTTTGGATCTGACAAAGAATTTATTTTATCTAATTCAGCAGGTACAACTAGTTTTGCAACTGGAGGATCGGTAACATTTTCAGGACCATTAACAATAGGATCCGGAAAAACCTTGACAATTTCAACTTCTACCTCACTCACACTATCAGCGGCATTGAATACTACTGGAACCATTTCTGGAGCGGCAGGCTCAACCTTGATATTAAATTCTACGGAGGCTCAATCGATTGGTGGAACAAACAATTTAATGTCCCTCACAATTAACAACTCCGCAGGTGTCACACTCACTGGAAGCACAAATATTTTTGGAACATTGTTGCTTTCTTCAGGGGTTTTAACAACAGGTGGAAATTTAACCATCAAAAGCAATTCAAGCAACACGGGAATCATTGGTGAAGTTGCAGCTGGATCTATTTCTGGTAATGTTACTGTAGAAAGATACATTCCAGCACGAAGAGCTTACCGTTTGATCAGTTCTCCAGTTAACACAAGTGGTTCTATTTACACCAATTGGCAAGAATCTGGTTCAAGTACTTCTGGATTGGGAACACACATTACGGGTTCTACAACAGGAGCCAATGGATTTGATGCCACTCAAACTGGAAACGCATCGCTGTATACGCACAACAATTCAACTCAAAGTTGGTCACCAATTTCCAATACCAATACAAATACACTCACTGCAGGCAATGCTTATCGACTGATGGTTCGAGGAGATAGAACAGTGGATATTTCAATCAACACCCCTACTCCAACCAATACCACTCTCAGATCAACTGGAACCATTGTAACGGGCAACCAAACAGTGTCGAACTTGAGCACAGCAGCAAACGGCTTTAGTTTCATCGGTAACCCTTACCAAGCCCCTGTAAACATGCAAACAGTTCTGAGCAATGCAACCAATTTAAATACTTCATACTATTATATTTGGGATCCTACAATTTCAACAAGAGGCGCTTATGTAACCGTTGATGTGGTAAACAATACCAATGCCTTAGGATCTGCAGCCAATCGGTTTTTACAACCAGGACAAGCTTGTTTTGTGAAAACAGTGACTGCTTCATCAGCTTCTTTAACTTTCACAGAGGCTTCTAAAGCGAGTACTCTCACGAATGTATTTGGACAAGAAAGGACAAATGGTGCGGTAAAAATCAGATTACATCAAAGTGATTCTTTGAAAAATGGAGCACCGTTGGCCGACGGATTGTTGATTCAGTTCAATCAATTATCAACCAATGATTTAGACCAACTTGATGCCATCAAACCAATCAATCAAGATGAAAATTTAAGTACACTTTGCCAAGGTAAAAATTTAAGTATCGAAACACGTCAATATCCAATTGCAATTGATAGCATTCAACTCAATATTTCTCAATACCGCAGCAATCAATATCATTTAGAGTTTGAGTTCGACGCAGACTTGGGAATCGAGACTTACTTGGTAGACCACTATTTAAAACAAACTTTTCCGATTACAAGCTCAGGTACAGTTTATCACCAATTTGAAACAAATAATTCTGAAAGTCAATCACTTGCAAAAGACAGATTCGTATTAGTATTTAAAAATATTTTCAGTAGCGCCACGAACCTTACAACTCAATCTGAAATAAAAATTTCACCAAATCCGAGTACAGGAATTGTTAACATTGAATTCCCGAACGCTGGAAATACTGCGTCTACCATTTTGATCGAAAATTCATTGGGACAGGTGATATACCGTCAATCGAACATTGCATGGAACTACTCAAAACAGTTGGACTTTTCAAATTTATCAAATGGTATTTATACCTTGAAAGTTGATAACGGTTCTAAAGTAATGGTTCAAAAGATTCAAATTGCCCGTTAATCTGTTTCACCCAACAACGCCAATTTTAGCTCGAAAAAGGAGTATTTGTCGTTCAATTTGAGCTTGATCTCCGATAATTTGTGCTCCGGATTTTCCTTAGCCGCCCTTATTTCTAGGATGATTGAAGCATCGAGGAAATCGCTTTTTTGCATCAACCCCTCTTCCACCGCACGAATCAAATGGCTCTCAATGGTAGACACCACAAGTCCCCGTTCTTCCGCGGTTTTTGCAAAAGAATTTGTCCTTTTATACGATTCCACGGTTAAATGCACAGTTTCAGGGATCTCAGAATTGTTTTTAGAGATTGATTTTTTCTTGAGGGACGCTGGAGTTTGAGCAGATTTAGAAGCAGTTTGCTCGGGTTGATTGTCCCCCAAAATAACAAAAGGCATTTCATCTGTTGAAAGTCTGATGCTTCGGTAGGTCACGTATACCAATTGATGGCGCTTTGCAAACAAAACATGCGACAAGGCTTCGACTTCTTTGCGCCACTTTTTGAGTTTAGATTTGAGCGTGTAAGTATTGAGGATGGATTTTAGTTCAATGAGGGAAGATTCATCGAGTTTACTCACAAAATACTTGGTGGCTTTGGAACATCTTTCGTTGAGGGCATCGAGCAGATCCACATTCAATTTGTGGTCATCGAAGGTTTGATTGATTTGATATTGGAACTTTTCGGCAACTTTATGAAGTTCGTAAAGAACCGAAATTGTTTTCTCTGACCAATCGTTTAGATCTTGCGGAAATTCTAGTCCATGTTTGGCAAGTAATCGTTGTTTCCAAGAATATACAAACACACGAAGTTGGTCAAAATCATAAATTTTAAGTAGTTTATCTTTTCCAAACTGTCGCTTTTCTTGTTCCAAAATATCGGGAAGTTCCTGGGTAGAAATATGGTGTTGAGAGTATTCAACAATTCTTGGATCAATGAAAATATTTCGTCCATTGATTCCAGATTTTAGGAACAGCCCATCGAGGCTCACACACCTACTCAGAGCAACATAAACTTGGCCGGGAGCAAAAGAACGTTCAGCATCGATGATTACTTTTTCGAGTGTTAAGCCTTGACTTTTGTGGATGGTGATGGCCCAAGCGAGTTTGAGCGGAAAATGGGTAAAACTACCCACTTCATTTTGATTCACTCGGTCTTCTACTTCATCGTACTGATATTTTAAATTCTGCCAAACGTCTTTTTCAACTTCAATGATTTCTCGGGAGTTTGGCACAACCACTTCAATTTTATCTTGGGTGATATGAGAAACTACGGCTATTTTGCCATTGTAGTATTTTTTCTCACCAGAAATATCGTTTTTGATAAACATCACCTGAGCGCCTTCTTTGAGTTCCAAAATGGGTTCCGCTGGATATTGACTTTCAAAAAAATCGCCTTTGATTTCAGCATGAAATTTAAAAGATTCACCGGGCAATTTGGCAAGTTTTTCCTTGTTGATGGAATCCGCCGTTGAATTATGGCTACAAAGGGTTACAAATCCCTCTTCATCTGGCTCAAAATGAGGTTGATACCTTTCTTGAAGGATTTCAAAATCTCCATCATTGAGTTGGGCATTTCGAACATTGTTGAGAAGCGAAATAAATGTTCGATTGCTTTGACGGTAAACTTTGTTGAGCTGCATTTGCATCACATTGAGTGCAAAATATGCTTTGGAAGAAAAGAAAAATTCAGATTCATAGTATGTTTCTAAAAGCGGTTTTTCTTCATTTTTGACCACTGGTGGCAACTGAAATAAATCACCTATTAAAAGTACTTGAACCCCACCAAAGGGCAGTTGACTTCTTCTAGCAAATCGGAGTGCATGATCAATAGCATCAAATAGATCCGCTCTCACCATACTTATTTCATCAATGATGAGGAGATCGAGGTTTTTAAATAAATCGAGTTTGGGTTTGGGATAATGAAAATGCGATTGAAGCATTGGAATGTTCTGCGAAACATTAGGATCAACAACGCTCATGGTTGGCAAAAACATTCTGGTTGGTAAACCAAACATGGAATGAATGGTACTTCCACCTGCATTGATGGCAGCAACGCCGGTAGGTGCTACCACCACACAACGCTTGTCGGTATCTCGCAACACCCTTTTTAAGAAAGTGGTTTTACCCGTCCCAGCTTCTCCCGTTAGAAAAACATTCCGTCTTGTATTTTCTACAATGTCGAAGGCAACATCCGCTATGTCTAATTCAGAATCCAATGTGTACAAAGATAGTTTGAGTAGAAAATATTAGGTAGAAAGTTTTGCAGAAATGCGAAAAATAAATGCACAATCTGTGCAAGCAATCATGATGTCAAATTCATATATTTGTGATACTTGTGAAATCCATGATCAAGTTTTAAATCAATTCAGAAACAATGAAGTTTAAGAATACATTGCAATTGCTTCAAAAAATCTTCTTTGCTTTGATTTTTTGTTTTTCAATTCAAATAAAAGCGCAAACAAACCAAACAGATAGCATTGCTCCCTACAAATGGGTAGAGCTGATGTTGAGTCCTCGCCCGAATTACCATCAAGTAAAAGAAGCATTTGAAGCCCAATATAAAGGGAACTATCCTAACAGAGGCACCGGATTTAAATCCTTCAAGCGATGGGAAATGCGCGTGATCAATCACTTAGACGATTCGGGGTATGTGAATTGGAATGACATGCACATACAAGATTTTTTAAATGCACATGGAAGTGTGATTCCAAGTAAGCAAAATCCTGGATTTGCGCCGGGAAACACGACAACACCAGCAACTTATTGCGCTGAATGGGGTCGATGGCTTCCAGTTGGACCAATTGTTCATCCCTACAACCAAACATCTCAACCAACGGGCATTGGAAGAATCAATGGCATTGCTTTTCATCCAACTGATTCTAATACATTTTTTGCCATGGCGCCCCAGGGAGGAGTATGGAAAACCAAAGATTTTGGCAAAAACTGGTCGCACTTGTGGACTGCGGGCACCAACAATGCCTTTGTAACTTTAGGTGCAAGCAGCATGGCTTTGAGCTACAACAATCCAGATACTATTTATATTGGCACTGGCGACAGAGATGCTTCAGACGCTCCTGGGTATGGGGTGGTTTTCTCATCGAATGGTGGAAATACATTTTCACTCAGAAACTCGGGAATGGGCAACGTAACAGTGGGAAAAATCAGAATTCACCCAAAAAATTCAGCCATATTGATTGCTGCTACCAATTCAGGCATTTTCAAATCTACCAACAGCGGTTTAAACTGGACAAGAACCAGTACCACTGCCAATTATACCGATGTTGAATTTCACCCTTACAACCCGAGTATTGTTTACGCTGTAACTGGGGGGTATTTTTACAAAAGCACCAATGCTGGTTCATCTTTTGTGCAAATTACGAATGGACTTCCAACTTCCGGCGTTCAACGCGGAGAAATTGCCGTTACTAAAGCCGATCGTGGAACTGTGTTTTTGCTCACTTGCGTGAGCTCTCGGTTCCAAGGCATCTATGTTTCAAGAGATAGTGGCACTTCGTTTACAAAACCAACGACCGCTCCAACCAATATTTTGGGTTATTCTGAATTGGGAAATGATGGAAGTGGGCAAGGTTGGTACGATCTTGATTTGGCGGCAGATCCTTTTAACAAAAATACAATTTACGCTTATGGCGTGAACATTTGGAAATCCACCGATGCCGGCGCCAATTTTAGCGTTTGTGGACATTGGGTTGGGGGCGGTGGCGCCGATGATGTGCACGCCGATCAGCATGCCGGTGAATTTAACAATTCTGGTAGAACGCTTTTCTCGGGAAATGATGGTGGCGTTTATTTCTCTCGAAACGGAGGAAAAACATGGAATAATATTTCATCAGGAATACAAAACTCCCAAATTTATAGACTTTCCGTGGCAAAAAATGTCCCAAATATGAGCGCACAAGGATATCAAGACAATGGCTCCGGAATGCATCAAAATGATGATTTTTTTACCTATTGGGGTGGAGATGGAATGGACTGCGCAGTAGATCCAACAAACGAAAAATACGTATTTGGGTCTTATGTGATGGGATCAATTTACAGACAATTTGATCGCAGATTGAGCAGAGATGTAGCAGCCAATGGGGTGAATGGAGTGAATGAAGGCGGCGGTTGGCTAACCCCTTTTGTCCTTCAAGAAGGAAATCCCAATCGAATGTTTGCCGGGTATGTCAATGTGTGGCGCTCCGACAGTGTAAAAACAGACGGCGTCATCAAATTCACGAAAATATCTACGGGATTCACAGGAAATGTCAGAAATATTAAAAATAGCGGGGGAAATAAAAATATTTTATATGTTGTAAGGGGGGACGGAAAGCTGTTTCGCTCCGATAATGCCGGAACTGCCGCTGTTCCAACATGGAATGATTTAAGCGCAACAATGCCGTCGGGAATTACATTGAGGGCTGTGGAAACCCATCCTAAAGACAGCAATATTGTTTACATAGCCGGAAATTCAATTCTTTATAAAAGCACAAACAAGGGTAATAGTTGGACACAAATTGGAAATTTAGGAAATGCCAGTCCAACCGCAGGTTTCAGCTATGGAACCATTACAACATTGAAATACGATTCTGCCGGGTTGTATGAAGACCTATATATTGGAACCGACAGAGGTGTTTATGTCTATTTAAATTCAAGTGCGGGAACAGCGGCTGGAGTGACAGAATTTTATTCAGGCTTTCCAATGTGGTCAGATGTTACAGATTTGGACATCTACTATTTTCCAAAAAATCGGATGAAAAGCACCCTTTTCGCATCCACATACGGTCGTGGTGTATGGAGGAGCAATTTGGTTGATTATGGTGCATTTAGCAGTCCAAAATTCAAAACCAACTTCTACGCATTCGACTCTGTTTTTGTGGTAGGTGGCAAAGTGAGATTGTATGAACAAGTTGAAGGCTCTGTAACAAGTTTAAAGTGGCAAATGACACCCAATACGTTCAATTGGATCAACAGCGACAGTACCTCAGAAATTGTTGAAGCAAAGTTCAATGCACCCGGAATTTATAGTGTAACGCTCACTGCAAATAGTTGTGGCACTTCTAGTACCCTTACAAAAAAACACTGGATTAAAGTTTTTACAGCGTCGGTAAATCCAACATGTACCTCCACCACCACCCCCTCCTCGGTAAACTATGGCATGGGTATTTCGAAAATTAAATTAAATGATCAATCAAGTGAAACCGGGTTATTTTTCGATGACGGTCAGAATTTGAACCTCACCAAACAGAAAGTTTTTAAAATTAAAGCTGGAATTGCCCAGTCGTTGAGAGTCACTGCTGGTTTGGGCTATCCAGAGAACGCTCGGGTTTTCATAGATTATAACAACAATGGCAAGTTCGAAAATTGGCGTGGAGAAGTGTTGGGCTCACAAGTTGCAAATTCTGCAAATGATGCAGTTTTTACATTTACTCCTCCCGCGACCTTGTTGAAAAACCAAGCCATTTTAATGCGTGTGATGAGCGATTATAATTCAGTGGATACCAATGCATGTAGAAATTTAGGCTATGGGCAGAGTGAAGATTATTCGCTTGTTTTTGAAAAAATTACGCCACATATTGCAGTCAATACGAAAACCATTTGTACGGGTCAATCTGTGATTTATAAGGATTCTTCTGAGGGACTTGTAAACCAATGGGATTGGAATTTTGGTGCAGGTGCTATCCCACAAACAGCTACAGGGAAGGGTCCTCATGTGGTGTACTACCATTCATCAGGATTGAAAACTGTAAAATTGGTGGTAAACGGCAACAATGCTGATTCTGTTTTGAAAAAAGATTGGATTCTGGTAAATCAAAAACCAACAGCTCAAATCAGGTATAAAAACGGCAAATTAGATATTTGTGAGGGAAGCGCTTTTACATTGGCAACAAAAGATTCCTTCAACTTACCTGTGAGTTATAAATGGTATTTAAACCCTTCGTTTTTCAGAGGAAGCGATTCCAATTATACAGTTTTAGAAACCTCGAAAAACGATACTGGAAGTTATTTTTCGGTGATTCAATACAAAGGCTGCATGGATACGTCCCTCAAAATTAAAATTTCGCTAAATGCAAAACCAAACGCCGCTTTTTCAGTCAATGCTAATCAATGTTTCAACCAACAAAAATATCAATTCACGAATTTATCTACCATTCCATTCGATTTGATCAAATCATACCAATGGCGCGTTTTGAACAATAGCGAACTAGATAGCAATCAAAAAGATTTTAATCCGAAATTCCCCAATCATGGAAAATACTCGGTGAAACTCATTGTTGAAAGCAATCAAAATTGTTTGGATAGTACATCATCCGTAATAGAAGTTTGGGCAAATCCAAAAGCATCATGGCACTTCATAGATAGTGCACAATGTGATGTAGGAAATAGTTTCGTTGTGAAAAATAACTCAAGCATTCCAACCAATGAAACACTGTTTTATACTTGGAAATGGGCCGATGGAACTTCTGAATCTGGAGCAACTCCCAAAAGCCATACCTTTTCAAAGTTTGGACAATTCAGCAATCAGCTTATCGTAAAAACCACAAACAATTGTATGGATACACTGACCAAAACAGCCATTGTATTTGAAACATTCAAACCAACGTTTCAAATACTGAATAACGGGCTAGTTACACAATCTGTTTTTTGTGAAAATGAATGGTTTAAAATTGAAAACACTTCAAACCCAACAGATATTGGCACTTATCAATACAAGCTCAATGAAAATGCTTTCAATTTTAAAACACAACAAATTGCATACCCTGGTTACGGTATAAAAAAGGTTGTAGTTACGGCAATTCATTTACCTGAAGGATGCGTAGATTCTTCATCTCAAACAGCAACAATATTGTCTATACCGAATTCAAATTTCAGTGTAAGTCCCAATCCTCTATGTGCCGAACAACAGCAACTAAATTCGCAAAATTTAAGTAGCAACCGAGATGGACAGGTTCTCAAATATCATTGGACGATTTTGGGTATTAAAACAGATACAACAGCGAATATAGCACATACATTTACCCAAAAAGGGAATTACTCCATACAATTAATTGCAAAAAATGGTGCTTGTTCAGACACTTTTGTGGCAAACAGTATTTCAGTAGTTGATAAAGTTTCTGCCAATTTTATTATGGAACAAATTCAAACTAAAGGTTCACCCATGAAACTTCAAGGTTTGTATGTTGCAACAGATACACTAAACGAAAATCATACATATTGGTGGACAATCAATCGTAAACAGATTGAAGGTAAATCCGTTCTTGAAACCATCAATGAAAATGGAGATCGCACAGTTAAATTGGTTGTAGAAAATGCGTTGGGTTGCATCGATTCAATGATCCAAATTCAGAACGTTGCCAATAATTATTTGAAAAAACAATCCAATTCCCTCAATTTTAATTTATTTCCAAATCCTACTACCAATGAATTTGCATATAGTTTTTCAGCGAATGCAGGACAAACTGTGAGTGTTAAAATCACCACTATATTGGGCCAACAGGAATTGTATCACAAACATTGGGAAATTGGAGAAAGTGGTCATTTTTTTGAGCGTGTAAACCTAGAAAGTTTAAATATTTCTGCTGGAACCTATCCATTAGAAATTCGTTGCGATGATGAAGTGATATGGTCTAAAATTATTTATCTTCGATAATTGAAAATGTTGGTAACGAAGCAATATTTCCGAAAGGTATTTTCGGTTTTGATGGTATTGGGAAGCATCAATTTATGGGCACAAACAAATCTTAATATACGTAATTTGAATGAGAATTCCAAATGCCTAGTGGTGGACACTTTTTTTGAGTTCCCAAAAGAATTACAGGAAACCTCAGCATTAATTTATACTCATGGTTATTTTTGGACAGTTAATGATGGGGGCAACGATCCTATTTTATATGCACTTTACAATCCATTTAAAGAAACTAGACTTGTTCAAAATAAAAAAGATGTGATTGCCCTAAAAATAAATCTGCCCGTTTCAAATGTAGACTACGAGGCATTGGCATCCGATTCTGAATACATTTACATTGGCGATTTTGGAAATAATTTAGGTTCAAGGAAAGATTTGAGAATCTATGTCTTTAAAATCAAAGAAGTGTTGGCAAACAACATTCAATACGTGGATACCATTCATTTTGAATTTGAAGACCAAACGGAATTTAAACCCAGAAGACTACATGCCTTCGATTGCGAATCGATGGTTATCATTGATCAGACTATTTATTTATTCTCAAAAAATTGGAACAATCTTAAAACCAATGTTTATACATTGAAAAATAGGATCAAATACCAAAAAGCCTCCAAAATTATCTCTTGGGACCCTCATTTTTATGTCACAGATGCGTGTTTTGTTGGCGGTACAATTTTTTTAAGTGGATACAATTATTTGGGAAATCAATTTTTATATCGTTCTAATTGGAAGAAAGGGAAAACCTCAAAAATTGATTTAAAGCCGGCACAGATAGAGGGAATTTGCGTATTGCAGGAAATAAAAACCGGCGAATTGAGTTGCTATTTAACCACAGAAAAACGCAAATCTCAACCCGCCGGTATTTTTAAACTTGTATTAAACCGTTGATCAAACTTTAAAACCAATTCCTCCGGATGCAATATTTGGACGTACCTCAGTAGAGAACTCCTCAACATCTTCATAGGTCAAAGTTTTGATGGCCTTTTCAGAACGTTTGCTTGGCGCCAATTCGCTCAATCTTAAATGCTGATTGCGAATGGCTTCTTCAATTACTTTTCTAACGCTTCTACCATTTCCAAAATACTTATCACGCGTTTTGTACATAAATTCAATGTACTGCATCAAATGAGTTGCGGCTTTGGGTTCTGGTGTAATATGATTATCGATTAATTGATTCAACGCAATGGTATACAGATCTTCTGCATTGAAGTCTTTGAAATTAAATACGCGATCAAAACGTGATTTTAATCCAGGATTTGACTCCATAAATTTCTCCATGTTTTGGGTATAGCCCGCCGCTATCACAATAAATTCACCACGCTTATCTTCCATTCGTTTCAAAAGTGTTTCAATCGCTTCTCTTCCGAAGTCGTTCGATCCACCGTCTGATAAACTGTAAGCTTCGTCAATAAATAAAACTCCACCCATCGCTTTATTGATCAATTCAGATGTCTTAATGGCCGTTTGTCCTACATATCCGCCAACCAAACTTTGACGATCACATTCTACCAGATGACCTCTCTCCAAAATTCCCAAAGCTTTGTAAATTTGAGCCAAAATACGGGCAACAGTTGTTTTACCTGTTCCTGGATTTCCGCTGAAAACACTGTGCAAAGAGAATGTTTTACGGATATCTTTCCCTTGGCTTTTATAGAAACGAACCAATTTCACGAGCTCCTCTATTTCTTGTTTCACTTGTTCGAGACCGATCATGTTTTTTAATCGGCTCATTGAATCTTTCAATAGTTCTTCGTCGATTGGAATTTCCGGTAAGATTCTATTTTTCTGAGCAAAAATCTTAGTCAGGTCCGCTTCATCAATTGAAGACAAGGCATCTTTATCGAGCAATTCGGGATGTTCAGATTTCATGATTCTTAGTCCCAAATTGATCTTAGCTTCATCTAACATGGAATTCACCAAACGTGCATTCCCAAAAAATTTATCGCGATCTCGGTATTTATCTACCAAAAACTTATGTAAAGTTTCTTGCGCTTTATCGGTCAGCAAGACTCCCCTTTTCTTCGCTGCAAAATCAGCAATTTGAACCAATTCTTGAGGGGTATAATCGGGAAAGTCATACTGAACTACAAATCGGCTCTTTAACCCCGGATTTGATTCCAAAAAAACTTCCATTTCATCTGGATAACCCGCCACAACAATGGCAATATCAGAAGAATCACTGAGTTCTTTGAGCAGAACCTCTATGGCTTCTTTTCCAAAATCTTTGTTGTCTTCATCTTTTCTTGCCAAGGAATACGCTTCATCAATAAACAAGACGCCATCTTTAGCTTTTTTAATGGCTTCTTTGGTTTTAGGAGCTGTTTGGCCAATATACTCAGCCACTAAATCTGCCCTATCAACCTCGTGAACATGTCCCTTTTTAAGCAATCCCAACTCTTTGTATATCTTACCCAACAATCGGGCAACAGTAGTTTTACCTGTACCTGGATTGCCTTTAAAAACAGCATGTAAATTAATTTTGTCTGTTTCATCAAATCCTTTTTCTTTTCTCAATGCAACAAACCTCAAATAATCGGAATATTCGCGAATTTTAACCTTTATTGGGTCTAATCCAATCAGTTCATCCAATTCTTTCATGACACCCTCAAAACCAATAGATTCATCTTCATGGTGTTGAATACTAGGTTCAGGTTGTTCAATTTCATCACCTTGTTCATCAAAGAACTCAATTTGCGTCATTGGCAAAAAGTCGCTTTCATCTGCAAGCACAAAGTCATCACCAATTTCAAAAGGAATGTTAGCCAGTAGCTCGCCCATGAAAACAATTTCAACGTAGTAATCACCACTAGCCCATGTACCTATAATATCAGAACCCCAACCAATAGTTGCTGTAAATTCGTCTTCCGTTGGTTTCACAAAATACAATTTCTGCACACGTCCTTTGAGATAACCACTCAATGTTCTGAAATTGAACATCAGTTCCACTGGTAAATCTGTTGACCTCCGTGTTAAGTTTTTTGCATTTACTTCAACCCAAACATATTTGGTGCTCAATACATTGAATACTGTATAATATTTACGTTGATCAATACTGGTATTGTCATCGGGACCTTCATACAATTTTACAGTATCAATTTTAAAGTATGGATTGAATCCCGGTTTCACTTTTCCTACACTTTCAATATAGAAAGTTTTAGTTGCTAAAAGTTCAGTCCCAATCCAAGCTTCCCATTTATAAACACCTGGTTTCCAGTATTTACCAGGTTGTTT
Source organism: uncultured Rhizobium sp. (assembly GCA_964645755.1). Lineage (GTDB taxonomy): Bacteria > Bacteroidota > Bacteroidia > NS11-12g > UBA955 > VMCP01. The sequence goes on along the minus strand of CAZYBT010000026.1, from coordinate 5,004 downwards.
CACACCCCATCCTTCACGAATGTATGCAACGTTGTCGGACATAGAAATCAATCGGTCGCAATTCAAATCACAAACTAAGTTGTTGGTTTCATCAAAACACTTGAGTTGCATACGAAGTGTCCAATCTTCTTCGTCAAACTTTTTGTTGTATATGCTCACCTCGCAATAAACATAGGTCAACTCTGTTTGCTCAAATACACATCGGTATTTTTTAGTATTATTGGCCAACCACTCGGTTGACGCGTATGTCTTTATTTCTTTAAACTTAAAAAAACGATTATCCATGATGAATTATTTTAGGATTCTTCCCCACCTAACAAACATAAGAAATTTGTGCTTGATAATAATTCTCAAGACACAAAATTTACAAAAATTTCTACAAAGTATAGTTTACACCCGTTGTAAATCCTATGGAATTCACACCAGCACCAAGATTCGCGAACCATCCAAAACCTTTTAACGCATTCATAGTGTGCTTCACGCCTATGGCAGTTAATTGAAATCCAGAGGTAGAAACGCTGTTGTTTACCTGATCGACACCTGCACCTGTACCCTTTTCAATTTCTGTGGTTAAGTTAAAACTAAACACACCTAACCCCAGTCCTGAATGAAACGACCAAGTGGATCTTGGGCGCTTTATTTTACCCCAGAACCAATCGATTTGCATCAACAATGAATTCATACCAACTTTATAATAATAAATCGTTGGATCTGCTGGATTTTGAAAGTTAGGCATTGTTGCCTTCGAAGTTGTGATTGAAGAATTGCTGTAAACCATACCAATTGACACTTTGTCTTTGACATGATATTGGTATCCAATTGCACTTGGACCTTCAACAGTTGTTTCAACATCTGGAAAGTTGAATTTAAGATTATCTTTTAGCGTTTTTGCAACCTGATCTTGAATTGCAGACGATCCACTACCCCAGAAAAATGTTAAGGCCCCCCTATTATGTAAATCCACTTTTGGAATAATTTCAACTTTGATGTTTGTTGGAACTGTATCTAAAGAGGTTTCTGGTGCATTTTGTGCGGCATTAACATGTAACATACCGGCAAACGCAAAAAAGATCATGATGCGATTTTTCATGGTTGCAAATTAAAATAAGGCTTTTTAATTTCAACGTTAATTTTTATTTTATTTGAAATTTGACAAATACAACAGATTTGATTTTGATTTTTTTCAATTCTATGTTGGCATTTTCATCGTCACTTTCATTTGACGCTTCCATGTTCATTTGAATTTTGTCTTTCATCCCTGCACCTCTCCAATAACTGTAAGGCACATCGTTTCCATAGTTGAGCATTTCAAATCTCACTTCCATTGTATTTGCCACAGATTCATTGATTCCCTCTAAAATAAACTGAGCTGTTTTCTTTGCTTTGATCAAAGCCGTCTTTTGCATTTCTCGCATCAAACTATCATACTGACTGTGCTCAACTTTGGTAATATATGCGGCATAAACCATCCATTTATCTAACTTTTGCATGAATAAATTGGCATCTGAAAACTGCGTCAATTCCAAATCAAACACCTTGTTGGTAACCGCATCTTTCTCCTTCTTTCTAATTTGAGTATACGTGGTGCTCATCGAAACAACGGATAATTTGGACGCATCAATTTTCATTCGTTTGATTAAACTGCGTAGACTGTCTTCCTGCGTTTTAATTGAAATTTTGACATCATTTTTCAATTCTGTTCTTTCTTTCAATTCTATTCTGAGGGAAATTCTGTTGGGTACAACCTCAATCTCAGCATATTCCGATATATCAATTGACTTTAATGGCTGAGGCACACTTACTTGAGCACAAAGCAATGCAGGGACAAATAAAATCGCTGCGAATAATCCATATTTCTTCATTTTTTTCATTTTTACAACATTGATACCTTCGGTGAATCAAAGGTAAATTGAAAGTTTAAAATTAATTCATTTTTTTTCATAAGAGTAATTGTGTGTGTATGAATACATTAGTTCATATTCCAAAATATTTTATTCAGAAGTACTTGTAATTTCAAATAAAAATACTACCTTTGCATTCCGTTTGACGATGACCTCGTAGCTCAGCTGGATAGAGCAACTGCCTTCTAAGCAGTAGGTCACAGGTTCGAATCCTGTCGGGGTCGCACCGTGAATCGGCAAAACGGGAAGTAGCGCAGGCCGGTAGCGCATCTGGTTTGGGACCAGAGGGTCGCAGGTTCGAATCCTGTCTCCCCGACAAAAAAAGCCTCACTTTTTGTGAGGCTTTTTTTATGCCCTCCTCCCTTCCCTAAATATTCGGGGATCAAGGCATTTACAAACACAATGAATACTTCAAAAGCCTATGAAAACAGTTGTTTTTCGTAAGCTTCTAAAGTTTGAAACTCTTTGCCATATTTTTCCGATAGCTTATGCAGTGAACTCAAGGACCAAAAATCAACCAATTTCAATCTCGCATATTGGTCAATAACCCTATTTTCTGATTGAAACCATTTTTTAGGGAAATTAGGAAAAAAACCTAAACTCACCCCTCTTAGTACCAATGAATTCAATTTCTTCATTGGATTTGAAGTGTCAAAAATTTTGTTCGAGTCCAACAATCGAATGTCTATCCCTTCCCGCGCGATATCCCATATTGACCCAATAAACAATCCCCAATCTGTTTCCTCTGTAGCTTTGAAATAGATTAATTTGGTTGATTTAATTTCTGGGAATTCCTTAAGCCATTTTTGAAATCCACGTCGCTTATTCAGTTCATGATAAAAAAAACATGATACCCTGTCTGAATGTCTTTTTACAAAATCTCCAACAATCTGCGGTACCTCATATGTTCTTTCTTCCAACAAAAAAGGGAATCCAATTTTAATATTTTTCTTAGGTTGGTCTTTTAAAAAAATCTCGCAATCCTTTAACAAACGATCTAAATACCTCCAATCTGTTACTTCTGACTGGCAAACCTGATAAACAATTTCGTGACTTTGGTAATTCATAAATAGGTGATGTTTGTATGGTGCAAATCTAACAGAGACTTAAGTTTTCGTTGGATAAGGATTGATTAGGAATCATAAAATATTATACTTTTGGCATACTAAATTCATCCCGCATCTCAATAAGATCCTCTATTGAGAGTGTCTTATTTGCTTCAGTTGAAATTAATTTCAAAATCCGTGTTTTCGAGTTTCTCACGTGCTGCTCTGAAACAGAAAGTAAAGCGGCAATTTCTTTAATTCTTTGTCCATTTAACATGTAACTCAACATGGTTTTTTCTGTAGGATTTAAGTCTTGAATACAAGGGAACCTATCTAGATAAAACGTTAATACTTCTGATGCTTTCAACTGATCCATTTCCAACGCCAACCCTTCTTCGATTTCTGTTAATGCAATCAATTCTTTCCGTATTTGAATCAATTCAGGTTCTTTTGCATAATTCGTTTTTTGGATATTTTTGATGATTTGATTGATCTTTTTAACCATTGCATGATTGCTATTGATTAACCGGTCTGCAAATATTCGTTTATTGCGATTGATTTCATGTAAGTTTCGACTGTTACTAATTTCAAATCGCAATTTTTCAACTTCCACTTTTCTCTTTTTCGCATAAAACATCAAAATCACTCCCATGAGAACAAGAATCAAAATGGTGCCAACGAACATGATGATAAACTGCTGATTCTGAGTCGATGTAAGTTCAGCCTGTAACTTAATCCGATTGTTCTCAGCACTCAATGAACTTAATTTAAAATTCAATACCAAATCATTTTGAAAACTCGAATTTTGAGTCGTCGCCAAATCCAATCGCGATTTCAGCATAACAATTTCCCATTTCGAATGCTCCGAAGTGTTTTGAGTCAATAAAAACAACAATTCAGCAGCATCATTTGCCAATCTCACTTTACCCTTGCCAATAGCATCTTTGTAAATTTTTTCTATTTCGGCTGTTGAAAAGGTTGACATTTTTTGGAGAATGGCATTTTTTAAAATGGTAAAAAATTGTGGCAGCTCATACTCAGGATCTTCCAAAATGGTGTTTTTGTATCTCTGAAAAATGCGGTTAAAATCTTCTCTTCGGTTGCACGTAATGTGAATATATGCCTTTTGAATTTCTACCAATTTCTCAATATTTTCACCCAACCCCTTGATATCAATTGAATTAATCAGACTCTCAGCCTCGTTTATTTTCAATTTTTTCAGCAATATGTTGCTTGCATTGATTTTGTAAATGGCCATTTCATATGGCAATTCCGATTTGAAATCGTTTTTATATTTTTCGTATAGTTCAAATGCTTCTTTGTTCCCTTCTATCCCTAAATCACATGTAATGATGTTGTTGAGCAACATTGGAACTTTGATATTCAGTGACTCCGCGTAAGATAAAGCTTCCTTGAAGTATTTATGCGCCAATTGCAATTCTCTCAAATCGTAATATACCGTACCTAAATTGTTTGCATAATTCAACATCCAATTCTTGTTGGCTGCATCCTTAGCAATTTGATATCCTTTGTTATATAAATAAATTGCGGAATCTGTTTCAGATTTAGCGTATTTCAAATAGGCCAATTGCTGAATTTTTGACAATTGAATTTCAAGATTGTTCGTGGTTATATTCAACAATAACTTTTCCGATTCATCATTTTTTAAATGAGTGCCTGCATACCATGATTTAAGTAAATACAACGATTGTTTCCAATCTTCATCTTTCGAATCTTCATATTCCGCTTCAATTAAACTGCACAAATAATTGAACTCTGCAGTTTTAAAATTCATGGCCGACCAGTAATGCACGATTACCTTCTTAAAAGGTTCCTTCTCAGTAGAATGCGTTAGCTCAATTTGATTCCATAATGAATCCACTTTTTGGGTATTGATTCCTTTTTGTTTTGAGGGACTTTGACCGCAGTGGTAAAATAAAACAATAAGGACTAAAAATAAATATCGATTAGAGGAAAACATTGCTCATCAATTGGATTGAATGTACAAATAACCTAAATGTCATAAAATTGTCTAACATCCACTGCATCAAAACTTT
>CAZYBT010000025.1:0-27031 GCA_964645755.1 uncultured Rhizobium sp. | reverse complement strand
AATTTTGATTCACATCAAAACGAGTGGGCTCTTACCCCACTTTTTCACCCTTACCCACTTTCGTAGGCGGTTTAGTTTCTGTGACACTCTCTGTAGCCGTAAAACGACTCCTTCCAGTTAGGAAGTGCGATGCCCTTTGTTGCCCGGACTTTCCTTCTCAAATGAATGAGGCGATAGATCAGACTGCCTTTGTGCAAAGATAACCATTAATTCATGCTTCCGATGAAGAATTAATTGAAATTTCTCTTGAAATCAAATTGGTTTCGTGCTTCCTTAGGTATTATCTTTGTGTTTGGCTTAAAACCAAAAAAAATCAAACATCATGTCAGAATTCGAAGCAGTTATAGGATTAGAAATTCATATTCAGTTACAAACAAAAAGTAAAGCATTTTCTTTTGATAGCACAGAATATGGTGCTCTTCCAAATTCGCAAATTAGTCCTATTAGCCTCGGTCATCCAGGCACGTTGCCAAAACACAATAAAATGGCAATTGAAATGGCCATGAAAATGGGTATTGCCTTAGAATGCGACATCCGAAGGGTGAATCAATACTCGCGTAAAAATTATTTTTATGCCGATTTGCCAAAAGGTTATCAAATTACACAATTTGATACTCCCCTTTGTAATAACGGGTTTGTGACAATCAAATTAAAAGATGGGCAAGAAAAAAACATTAGATTAACAAGAATACATATGGAGGAGGATACCGGTAAGAGTATGCATGACCAGGATTTATACGACACCTTGGTAGATTACAATCGCGCTGGAACACCTTTAATTGAAGTAGTAACGGAACCTGATATCAAAACAGGAGATGAAGCTTATGCTTTTGTCACAGAAATTCGTCGACTTGTTCGCTATCTTGATATCTGTGATGGCAATATGGAAGAAGGTAGCCTTAGATGTGATGCCAATATCTCAGTCATGCCTAAAGGATCTTCTGTGTATGGAACTAAGGTTGAAGTAAAAAATATGAACTCCATCTCTAATGTCAAAAGGGCTATCGATTTTGAAATTCACCGTCAAATTGAACTGATTCAATCTGGTGAAACCGTTGTGGGAGAAACAAGAGGGTTTAACGGACTTGCGGGCACAACTTTTTCCATGAGAAAAAAAGAAGATGTAAATGATTACCGCTACTTTCCTGAACCTGACCTCCCTCCTACTATTATTACTGACGAATATTTGAATGAGGTTCGATCCAAAATGCCTGAATTACCCCGTGCTCTATTTTTGCGTTTTACACGTGAATATGGATTATCTGAATACGACGCCTCTGTATTAATAGACGATAAACACAGTGCGTTTTATTTCGAAAACGTATGTAAGCTTACAAACAACTACAAAGCGGTTTCCAATTGGGTTTCTGTGGCAATTAGAGGCTATTTAAACGAAAATGCAATCTCAATTGATGAATTTAACTTATCTCCGAACCAAATAGCTGAAATCATCAATTTAATTGATTCTGGTACAATTAACCATACAATTGCTTCACAGAAGTTGTTTCCTGAATTATTGAAATCGCCAGACTTATCACCAATACAATTGGTTGAATCTTTAAACCTATCATTGAATTCCGATACCTCATTTATTGAGCAAATCATTGACCACGTCCTAGCTGAATTCCCCGATAAAGTAACTGAATATAAATCTGGAAAAAAAGGACTTTTAGGGATGTTTGTTGGTGAAGTGATGAAACGATCAAAAGGTCAAGCAGATCCTAAGATTACCAATCAACTAATTGCCGACAAGCTAAACGCGTGATACCCAAACACCTGCAGTCAATTCTTACACACTTACACGAGGGTAACCTCAATACAGTTGCTGTCATAGATTCTATTAGAACAAACTATAGTGAATTTTCAGCGAAAGTATTTTCTAACGCACAATTTCTCTCCAAGCTCCCTGATGTTAGAATTGGTATTCTAACTTCGAATCACATCGATTCCTATGCTGCCATTCTAGCATGTTGGTTTTCAGGGAAATCTTATGTGCCTATTGGTTCTGATTGGCCAATTGAACGAGTCTTGAAAGTTCTTGAAATTGCTGAAATCCAATCCATTTGTGTTACCGATGAACAATTCGAAATCGATGTCCCTCAAAAAATCATTTTTTTGAATCATTTAGAATCTCAAACAGCATTCAACCCTACAAATTTGGATTTGGATTGTAATGCCGAAGCATATGTATTATTCACTTCAGGAAGTACCGGTGTGCCAAAAGGAGTTCCTATCACACATGCTAATTTAGAGGCTTTTTTTGAAGGATTTTTGCAATTAGATTATACCTTACATTCTTCAGATAAATTTCTACAGATGTTTGATTTTACTTTTGACTTATCTATTGCGAGCTTCATGATACCAATGTGTTATGGTGCATCCTTTTATCCGATAGGTCGATCTCAAATCAAATCTATTGCTTTATACGATACTCTAGATAGCCATCAAATTACCTTTGCACTTATGGTGCCCTCTGTACTGCATCTGCTACAACCATATCTTTCTGAAATCGATTTACCAAACCTTAAATACACTCAATTTTGTGGGGAAGCGCTGAATGTTCAACAAGTGTTAGATTGGCAAAAATGTGCTCCAAACTCTCAGATCGACAATGTTTACGGCCCAACAGAAGCAACTATTTATTGTTCGAGATATCAAACTTCAACATCTGAACCAATTCAAGAACAAAATGGAATTGTATCTATCGGAACTCCAATGAAACATGTTGGGTTCAGTATTCGCAACAACGAACTGATGATTCACGGCAATCAACTATCGGATGGATATCTGACACAAATTGAAAATTCTGCTTTTTATAAAGATAATCAAAATTTAAAAAGTTATTGTTCTGGCGACATTGCATCTTTCCGTGATGGACAATTTTTCTGTTTGGGAAGAATCGATCAACAGATAAAAATTCAAGGTTATAGAGTCGAACTTACCGAAATTGAAAATTATTTCAATATTCATTTCAATCACAAAGTTTCAGTTGCCGTTGCAAAACAGAATGATCTAAATTTGATAGAAATTCTTTTATTTGTCCAACAAAAAGAAAATTTAACCGAATATCATGTTTTATCCTCCCTAAAAAAAGGACTACCATCATATATGATTCCTTCAAAAGTGATTTTTCTGGAACAATTTCCTTTAAACGCAAATGGTAAAATCGATAGAAAATATTTAAATCAATGGACGAACTAATCATCAAAAGAGCGACAAATGAAGATTTATCGTTCATCATAGATTGCATTGTTGGAGCTGAATATTCAGGCTCTGAAATATTGAGTTATTGTGAATTGCTACAAATATCAGAGACCGAATTTAGAACCGTACTTTTGAGCATTTTTGATGAAGAAATTGAAGGGCAGCCATGGAATTTGAAACATTGGTTCATTGGAAAAGTAAATCAGGAATCGGTGGTGGGTGGTTGTTGTTGGATTGAAGCTTCAACAGGAATGAATTCAGATATGCTAAAATCTCAAATCTTACAATATTTCCTACCCAATCAATGGCAAAACAACCTTGAAAATTTGAAGTTAACATCAGAATTGAGTTTAACGCGAATTCCAAACTCTGTGCAAGTTGAATACTTTTATACGCATCCATTACACCGAAAAAAAGGATATATCACGCAAATGATTTATTTTATAGATCACAATTTCCCAAATCACGATAGAGAAATTGTGATGGTTGGAAACAATGTTGGTGCTATGGAACTCTACAAAAGGCATGGTTACAAAGTCGTTGAAATAAAATCTTCCTCTAACAAAAAAATATTAACTTTGTTGCCAAGTAATACAAAAATTGCCCTTTTAAAAAGCCATGACTGAAGCCTCCATTAAATTAGAATTACAACCAATTTTTGCCAACGTATTTTCTGATCCCAATATCGAAATTACAGAATCTATGAACGCTGAAAATGTAGATAAATGGGACTCAGTGACACATTTAACAATGATTTTAGAGGTGGAACAATTTTATCAAATCAAGTTTAAATTAAAAGAACTTACTTCCATGAAGAATGTGGGCGACATGATCCAAATCATTCTACAACGGAAAAATCAACAATAGGAGTAAAACATGCTCAAACATCTATTTGGCATTGTTGCGCTTTTATTCAACACTGTTGCCACCGAAGGTCAAATTCTGCAATTCCAAAATTTCAATTATAGCACATTCAATTACTTAGATTCCTCCGCTAATTGTTTTCAAGTTTCGAATAAAAATATTCTCAAACCATTTTTTCAGAAACTACAAAATGCAAATAAAAAGAAAATTCAAATTCTACATATTCAAGACATTCATTGTCAACACGCTACTTTTCAACAAAGTTTTAAAGCAAAATTTCAAAATACAATTACAAATTCTGGTACTGGATTCATTTTTCCTTATTCTATTGCCCGAATTACAGAAACTTCTCAATATAGAGGTTACAAATCTTTTCATTATGGAAAGTGGATTTATTCTAAATCTGTGGAACTTGATCCATTATTGCCAACAGGCTTGAATTTTATTTCAGCTAAAACTTTTGATCCTTTATCGCAATTCAAATTATATTTTCATAAAGATTTTGTAAAACCTTCATTTAAAAGAATTCGCATTTTTTGCAAAAGATCTCCCCAATCATTCGATTTTCAAATAAAAACAAAAAAAGATTCCGCTAAAGTAGATGTTTTTACAAATGCCAAAGATTCGCTATTCTCGGAAATTGTGGTTGACATGAAATCAATAGACAACACAATAACATTTGAATTAATCCAACAAAATGAAACACAAGAGTCGTTTGAACTCTATGGTTTGTCTCTAGAAACCATTGAAGATCAAGGATTTGTTTACCATAACGTGGGATCTGTTTCGCTCGGATACTTAAACTTTAACAAAAATTCACTCATTGATAAAGAGCTTTTGTCTGTAAAACCAGATTGCATTATCCTTGAATTGGGGAAATACGATTTCTTCTCTAGATCCTACGATCCTTATTTTATACGTCGTAAAATCAATAAAATCATTGATCAGTTGAAAACTATTCCCAGCAAACCATTGATTCTTTTGGTATCACCGCAAGATCAAGCTAAAGGCAAAAATTCCAACCTAGATTTTTCAAAATTCTCACTTTTGTTATCCGAAATTGCGAAAAATGAAAAAGTGGCTTTTCTCGATTGGTATCGTATTTCTGGGGGACATTTATCCATTGACCAATGGCGAGGTTCTGGATATGCCAATCCCTATGGAAATGAACTCACATACGAAGGGAACTTAATAAAAAGTGGTTTATTGATTGATGCCTTTAGGCAAACTACTCTCAGAATTCAGCAAAAAAAAGACTCTCTCGGAAGCACATTTTTGCCCATTTTAGATAGCAGCTATTTGAAGCGTTTGGATACCACCAAGAAGGTAGATACAACTATCCAAGCCGATGTCCCCCAAAATAACAAAACAAATGTTTCGCATATTTCACAACAACCGAATTGGATTTCGCATACCGTAAAGCACGGAGAAACGGTTTGGAGCATTGCTGAAAATTATGATGTTAAGGCTGCAGATATCAAAAAATGGAATAATTTAAGGAGCTACTCTCTTAAAAAAGGTAAAAAATTACGCGTCTTTACAAATGTTCCAAACGGTAAAATAGTGGATGAAGTTGATTTTACAAATACCAAAGGAATTGTCACTCAACCAAAAAACACCGTTAAAAAATACCATAAAGTAAAACGAGGTGATACGCTATATAGTATAGCAAAAAAATACAATGTGACAGTTTCCGAACTCAAAGAGCTCAACAATATTCAATCAAATGATATTTCTGTGGGCAAGAAAATTAGAGTCAAATAAACTTATTTCACCGTGAATTTTGCTTGATAATTTTGATTTCTCGCAACAATTTTAATCACGTAAGTTCCAGCGGATAATTCTCTATTCATCTGAACCTTGGCTCTGCCATCGTCATTCGTATTAACCTTATATTCACCAACAGTTTGTCCTAAAGTATTGAAAATTAAAACTTCCATTTCGGTAGATTTTTGATTTTTACAATCGATTTCGAATTGATTTCCATCCACTGGATTTGGGAAAACCGATATTGATGAAATTTGAATGTTTTGAACTTTTGATTGTTCCTCTTGCTTAAAAATTAATGCAAAACGATTTTTAGATTTCGATTCAGGTTCACTGGAGGAGGTAGTAAAGTGATATTGGGTTTCTCCGACAGATTCTATTGGATATTGAACCTTGAGAAATTGATCTAACAAGAAGGTTTTCCTTCCTAATGTTTGGTTAAAATTGAAAACAAGAGTATACGCACTGTCGCGCAATTGTGTCATCGAAAAATGGACAGTATCAAGTTCTTGAGGAACAGGTATTGACTCGATACTTAAAAACTGCTGATGATGATTGATAGCGAAATTCTCATCTTGATTGGTAGGTTTTAAAGCATCTTTTTGATCGATTAAATCATTATTTGCAGGATCAAAATGGATGATTGCACCATCAGATGGCATTGCAGATTGCTTGAATGAATCGCGTTGATAAATTTGGATATTCAAGGTAGACAATGGAGGCAACATTTTGAAAGTATTTGTGAGGGATGTTCCTTTGTTGCTCTCAGCAAATGACAAAGATGCTGAACCTGCATTGATTGTTTTCACAAAACAAGCTTGCCAAGGTTGTAGATATTTATCGGCTGCAGAACCACTAACATTGTTTGTATTTGATGATAAATCTACAGTTACATAAGCACCTCTTGTTGATACATTTGGATCCCAAATGTAATAATAACTTGCATTTACATTGGTTGCACTCGACAATAAAACAGACATATCTACCGGTGCTTGATATGGGTTACCAACAAAGCTAAAGCCATTTGCCGACTGACTCAAGTTTGACACAGCCTTTGGACCGGTAATGAGTGTACCTGTTGCCCTCAATGTTGTATTCGTAGGAGTTGGTGTATTTGTGGCCAAACTCAGAGTTCTGTCGCCCCTAACCATCAATCTGAATGGGTTACCAGCTGTTAAAGTATTCACATTGGTATTTGTAACAGCCGACCAAGTTCCAGCAGAATTGTCGTGAGTAAACATTGAATAGTTTCCTGTTTGAGTCGCATCAAAACCGTTAGATCCAGAAATTGAACCTGTGATTTGGGTACCCCAACCAGAAGTAGTACTTCCCCCCTCTTGTAAATTCTGATAAATTGTGGTAGAAGTTGTAACTGGAACTGAAATTAATCTAAAGGCGCGTTTAGCCGGTATGTAGCGTTCAACGGTAACATTACCAAGAACAGATCCACTGATTACAGTGTTTACGATAGCTGTTCTGGTAGCATTACTTTTTAATGTCAAGTAATTACCCGTTGTGAGTGTTCCATTCTTTAAAGTAAGCGAATTTGAAACATTTGTTGAACCCGTTAAACCCAAACCAGAAGTGTTGTCAACCACAATTTTAGAAAGGGTATTTGTTCCTCCTAAATTTTGCGTTACAGTACCTTCAAATGAAAGGGTTGAATTTGAACCACCACTCAAAATAGTGCCAGAATTGAATATTTCACCTGTCATTGTTAAAGTGGTATTGTCAGATATAGTGAGGATTTTCCCTTCGGGAATTTGCAAAGCTCCTGCCACAGTCCAATTTCCATTGGTTGTAAAAGTAGTTGAGTTTGCAGTATTGTTTAAGATGAAAATTTTATCACTTCCGAAATTAGATGGATTGCCTCCTGTTCCATCTGGATAACCCGTCCAATTTGCGGTATTGGTTAATGCAGAAGTGGCCGAAGACTTGATATAATATTTCACATAGGGTGTCCATTTCGCATACAAGGTGAGATTCGCAGAGGCTGAATATGTTGTACCCGCCGTGTAAGATGTACCACCACCACTGGGTTGGGTATTCCAGCCGTCGAAATAATATTCATCTCTCAATAGTGAGCCCTGTGAAGAAATTGTCACAGAACCACCACTCGAAAATGTTTGAATGGAAGGTGCCGTTCCGGTAGAATTACTATTCCCCAAATAGGTTACTGTGTATGACGTAGATGTTACAAAAACGGGTTGAATTGTCAAATTCGACGTAAGAGTAATGGTGTAAGGATTTGAAGATGAAAGTGTTGAACCACTTGAATAGTCTATCCAATGACTAAATTGATATCCTGTATTTGCAGAAGCTGTGACAGTGATTTGTGTCCCTGAGGAGTACACATCACCATATATTGAAGCACCAGTTGTTGATCCATTGGTTGCTGTAATAGACTTTAGCATGTAAACAGTTGCAATTTCTGTTTCCACTGAACCACGAGTTGGCGCAGTGGTACTTCTTGTTGTTCCAATTTGATCTACAGTTACAACATTACTCGAAGCCGCTGTACCAAGAATGTTTACCCATGTACCTCCCGATGTTTTGTAGCCCATAGATGGAGTGCCGCTCCCGAAAGTATATCCAGTTACGACACCTTTGTTCGAAGTTTGATTTGGAAAGCTGCTCAGTTTCAGAGTCGCGGTTTTAGATCCAGTATTTGTAACCAATAATGGTTGATACACCTTTGCAGTACCGATTTCCGTACCTGTGCCATCGGTGATTTTAGTATAAATACCTCCAGCAAAAATGGTATTGTCAGAACCGTCTAATGCTCCCGAATATTGTATATTGCCGGTGGAAGTAGTTGTATTTAATTTGTTATTCGTGGCATGATAAATAGAATGATAACAGTTCACATTAGATCCTGAAGTTGCCGCAAAATCATCAAGTGCAAAACCTGTAGGATTGGTAGATGTACCTGAACTGCGGTAATAGTTATAGGCAAATATGCAATTCAAAATATATTCATTCAATCTGTTTGAGATGGCCGCACCTTTTGCGCTGCCATATACAACATTGCCAGTAAAAGTGCTATTTGCGACATAAATGGTTGAATTGTAATTATTGATTCCTCCACCTTGTTCTGTGCTGTAATTATTCGAAAAAGTGCAGTTATTGAAATACAAAAGTCCATTATTCTTGGTTTCACAACCACCACCGCCTCCACCATCGTATTCCGAACGGTTTTCAGTAAAAGTTGTTTTTTCAAGGTAAATTCTACCGCCGTCGTTCAAAAATCCCCCACCATAACCCGCAGAATTTCTAGTCACCATGCAATTCGTCATGTAAACCCTTCCCGTTGAAGTATTGCTCATACCTCCGCCTCCGTTTCCAAGAGTCATTGTACCTCCTGAAAGATATGCACTACGCCCATTTGAAATGGTCACATTATTCAAAACAAGCTTATCGGCGCTATTAGAAATACAGCCACCAGATCCCAAATTACCAATATTCCCGCCCTTTATTTTCCAATCATTGATTGTAATCACCACAGAACTACCACTTGTTCCCAATACCCTATATGCCGATGCAGTTGCTGTTCCACCAGTGCCTGTATTGTTTACACCACCATCCGATACACCCGTAACAGGAACCGTAATCGTATATCCATTTCCATTAATTGTCAATGTCTTAGAAATTGTGATTGCGGAATAACCAGAAGCAGGCGTAGTTGTGGTTAAATCATTTTGGATTTCAATAATATCACCTGAGGTTGCACCGTTGATTGTCGATTGCAAATTCGAAAACTGAGAGACATAATAAGTGGTTTGAGCCGATAAAGAATGTGGCAACAAACACATAAGTAAAATTAAAGCAATAGAAAAGCGTTTGATAAACATGGTTATTCAACGTAAAATGAGTTTACGTCAAAAATACAAAAAAACAATGAAATTACCTATGCTTTGTTTGTGAGTTTGTATGCTAAAATTCCGATCCATTCATGCATCAAATCGCCAAGTCTATCAATGGCACCAGACGATGGAATTAAAAAAGTAGATAATGAATAATTTCTGTCTTTACTCGATGTAAAATGAGCCCTGTACTCAACAAATGGCACGCCCACTTTCCTATAACACATTGCAGACCTGTTCATGTGACCAGCGCTCGTAATCAAACAAATTGGCTCCTTTATTCCCAAACTGTCTAGTAAATATTTGGTAAACACCGCATTTTCATAGGTGTTCCTAGCCTTTGGATCGATGATAATCTTGGTTGAATCTACTCCCAATGAAATCATATATTTTCTCGCCTCAACTGCCTCATAATAAGTGTGATTGATAATAGATGAGGATCCTCCACTCAAAATAACCTTGTCAAATTTGCCCATTTGTATCCCCTGAAATCCGACCATAAACCGATCGCCTGCCTCCATCAATCGAAACCTATTTCTGAGTTTGTCGTAGCCCAAATATCCACCCAAAACCACCGCCGTTTTGGGCAATTTACTTTTCATTGTAGCATCAGAAATTGATTCAGTTCCTTCACTACCCTCCCACCAAATATTCAACTCGTTAATTATCACACTGTTGCCACAGATGAATAAAATTAAAAACGCATATATTAAAGATTTTTTGATGTTTATTTTTTGCAAAAATGAATATGCTTTTTTACGGTATTTATTTTGAAGGACATTGGGTTTCAAATTTAATTTTAATATCGACAATAAAATCAACGAAGCCACCCAAAACAGCGGACTTAAAAGGAAAGATAAAATTTTACTCAGGATAAAAAACATGGGCAATTGGGTTGATGAAGGTTTATAAAGGTTTATGAAGTTAAAACTATAAAAAATAATTCCTCAGCTTTAAATTCAAATGAGATAAACCAAAATTAAATATATCAACAATATAAGTGTTAATAAACTCACCAATCCACTGCATATCAGCATTTGTAATAAGCCCACGATGAGCATTGCGAGTAAAATCAGTAGCAGCAATTTCAATAATCCTTCTGTAGAAGTATCGAAACCAGATTTTTTGGACTTTACAATTGATTTTAATTCAGAGTTCTTTTGAGAAAAACTCATGATTTGGCGTTGTTTTGAAGGATTATTTTTCGGAGAAATCAATTCATTCTTCACTATTTTTCTTACATGATTCGCCAACTTCAATTTTTGAAAAGTACTCAATTCGTTTGGCTTAGAATCACAGTTCGTATTCGTTATAATTGGAGTATTTTCCAATTCAACGGGAATTGAAACTTGTACCGTTTTCGAATCTGTTTGATGTTGATTTTTAGCGTTTGATTTATTTACAACATTCAAATTAGCCGTGTGATGAGCACAACCACCACCGAATCCATTTTCCATGTATTTCACGCCACAACCACTCAACACAGCTATCAATAAGCTAGCAAATCCGGATAATTTAACATTGTTTTTCATATAAAAATTGATTTTACACGAAATTAATTAAAATGTCTGCCAATTGCATTTAGAATTATCAACAATAGCAAATTTGCAATTCAAAATATGGCACCAATTAGGGCTACTAAAAGTCCTACAATTAAAATCAAACCCAAAAAAACAGTAATCAAACAGCCAAATAAACTTTCTTCCGACCCTCTAAAGACGTTAGTATTCGTACCAATCAAGATTACTATTAAAAGTAATCCAGCTGATATTCCAGCAATATAAAGTCCTATTTCAACAGTATCTTCATTGTAATTCGCTTTGGTTATTTTGTCGATTTTTATATTTTTATTGATTTGATTCGGAATATGAACTTTTCCTGTTTTCTTAGGAAAACTCTTTTTTAACCAATTTCTATAATCATCCACAAATTTTACTTTGGGAAGATTTTTCAACGCCAATTTCAACATCAATCTCTCCTTTAATTTCAATGGTTTATTCGTCTTGAGGGATGTTAACTCGGATTTATAATCAATAGTATCAAATTTATAGAATCTCTGATTCAAATCAACAGAATTTTCTTTCATTGCATGTTGCTGAGAAAATGCCGAAATACCTGTATTGGTGGTATTGCCTCCAAAACCAATCTCATTATAAATCATATGATTACAAGAATTTAAAAATATAATTAAGAAAAAAGTGACGATGATTTTTATCTGAGTATTTTGCATCATAAATGAATTTGTGTTTTATATTGATTGAGTATTTTGTTGTAACACGAAATAAAACCATTTTGAATGATTCAACTAATGAATTTTCCTTAATGATATCATTATTTTTGGGGTTTTTCCTTAAAATCAATCTTTTTTATGCATTTAAATCATGCTCAACATTTATTTAATTACTCATCAATGAATGGTAAAGCAAAAAAACCGCATTTCTGCGGTTTTTTTCATGAAGTTTGATTTAAATTAGAAAGTGTACCTAGCTCCAATTTGCATACCCCAAACATTCGTCGTATTCAAAATGTTGGTGTAAGTGCTGGTAGGTAATTTACCGTTTACAGTGTTGAAGTTATAAGTGTCCGAAGAACTGTTATATTTCAAAACAGCTCCATTACTTACGGTCAACTGTTGTCTCACACCCCATTCAGAATTAATTAAATTTCCAACGTTGATGATGTTCACACTTAATTGTAGTTTGTGGTTATTTTTACCAATGTTTCTCATAATGTCTTGATTGATAGCCAAATCAAATTGATTTAACCAAGGCATCGTAGCAGCATATCTTTCGGTAAATTTACCAACATTGGCACTCAAGTAAGCATCCTGCGCTACAAAGGCATCCCAAGCTTTTGCTTGATCGTCGGCAGTTGCAATTACTGTAGAACCAGATTTAATATCCGAGAATTTAATGTCAGCAGACTTGTGTACGAAAATCATGTCATTGCCATTCAAACCGTCGTTATTAATATCGGAGCTGTAAACATAATTGTAACGACCTTGATTGTATCCCTCATAAACCAATGAAATTGTGGTTGCAAAATTCTTCAAATATTCGAATTTGTAAGCCACTGAACCAACCAATCTATTTGGCGTTGAGTACTGAGAGTACGACAAAGCAGGAGTGTTTTGGTTTTGACCAATTGCTGTTGGAGCAGTTGGATTGCCTGACCAAGCTGAATTTGCTTGAGAACCTGGATTTGCGGTGATATCCATTGTATTGTTAAATGCATAACTCAAAGCCGCTGAGAATCCATTTTTGAAAGTTTTAGACAATGTAACTGCTACACTCATACCATAACCTTCATTTGTGTTAGAAAGCACCATGGCATTGTTCACAGTAGAAACATATTTTCTCGCCGCAGATTTAGTGAACGCCGCACGCTCATATGAAGTACCCGCAAAATAAACTGTGTCTGACGGACGCATGTTTGCATCGTATTGATAAATGTCGTTTAATGATTTTGAGAAAATAAAGTCAGTCGTCATTTCAATTCCCAATGGCAATTTTGCATCTACACCAAAACTTGTTCTCCAAACTTGTGGAAAGTTGAAAGCTTTGTCTACCAATGCAAAAGATGCACCGCTAGGTAATTTACCAGCTTGTTGTGGCAAATTTGCAACGTACGCGTTCACATCAGGATTGAACTGAGTGATTTGATATTTGTTCAAATCTGCAGCAGCAGTGTATTCAACAGTAGCTTGCAAACCGTATGCATTTGTTGGTTGGTTGGTATACCATACAAACGGCAATCTACCGGTAAAAATACCTGTCCCCCCACGAATCACAAGAGATTTATTTCCTTTTACGTCGTAGTTAAATCCAATTCTTGGTGAGAATAAAGGACTTGCGCTAGGCCAAGTTGAAGGATCGTAATCAACTGCATTCCCTTCAGGATTCGACAATTTTGTTAACACTTTAGCAGTATCGAAACCGATATTCGCCAAAGGAGTGGTTAAATAAATTGGTTGATCAACACGGATACCGGCAACAATTTTCAAGTTCTTCATTGGGCGATATTCATCTTGCACATAAGCCGCTAATTGTCCGAAACCAAGTTCGGCTATTGGATTTTTATTTCCATTGTAACCATAAGTTACAGCATAAGCGCTCGGTGCTTTATCGTTCAAAAATTGACTCAAACTATCATAACGATAGTAACTCGTTCCATAGCGTAAAAAGCTATTTCCAACATACATTTGATCATAGGCTACACCTGCAGTAATGGTGTGTTGATTGTTCAGGTTATAAGTGAAATTATCAATCAAGGAGTATGTGTTGTTTACAACTTTATTATTGTATGAAAACAATTCATAACCAAAGCTAATGTATTGATCTCCACCTTTTTTAATATCTACAAAAGGAAATGGAGAGCTACCTGTTTTTCTGGTATCTTCAACCATTGTTGCGGTAACCAATAACTGGTTACTCATTCTAGAATTCAAATTAGATTTTAATTCTAAAGCCAAAGAACCAACGGTGTTTAGGAATGAGTAGTTAGAATTTGCGAAACTCATGGCATTTGCACTCCAACGATTAGATGATGATCTAGGATTTGGTGCAGACGTTCCATTTAACACTTGATCATTGGTATTTTGAACATAGTTATAACGTGCAGTAAATTTGTGCTTAGCGTTGATATTCCAATCAATTCTTCCTAAAAATTTCACATTCTGGGTAGCAAAATTACCCAAATTGGTGTAGTCACCCGTTTCGTAATTGTATTTATCCAACAAATGTTTACGCACTGCAATCAAATCGCTTTCCAACACTCTCGATTGGTTTGGATCACCTGTATTTGGGGCAACACCGTCTTTTGTTGGATAATAGCTCAATCCAGGATATGATTTATTTTCGCTTTCAAAGCTAGCAAAATAAAATACTTTGTCTTTTTTGATAGCACCACCTACTCTGAAACCTAAAATTTGAGAAGATGATTGAGGGATGTTTGTCAATTCGGTTGCTCCAATTTTGGTTCCATTCATTTTTTCGTTTCTAAAATAACTGTAAACTGAGGCCGACAATTTGTTTGAACCGCTTTTAGTGATGGCGTTTACACCTGCACCAGTAAAATTACTCTGACGAACATCAAATGGAGATACGTTTACTTGAACGGCTTCAAGAGCATCTAAAGATATTGGTTGCGCATCGCCACCAGGCATGTTGTTGGTGCTTAATCCGAAGTTGTTGTTAAAATTGGCCCCATCAATGGTAATGTTGTTCATTCTACCGTCTCTACCATTGAACGAACTATTTCCGCCCGCTTGAGGCGTTAAACGAGTGAAATCGTTCAATGAACGATTGATGGTTGGCATGTTGTTGATAGTTTGAGAAGTAATGTTGGTTGCACTTCCGGTTTTTGTACTGTTTAAATTGCTTTTTGAAATGTAAACAGCATCAATTTTTGATACTCCACTAGAAAAGTCGGCATCCAATTTGTAATTTTCACCTAAGGTGAGATAAACATTTTCAAAAGTAATGGTTTGCAAACCAGGGGCTGAAATTTCAATGGTGTAAGGTCCACCAGCATTCATGTTAAAAATGTCAAATGAACCATCGCTACGTGTAACAGTTTTGTACTCTGCGTTGGTCGTCATAAGTTTTACATTGAGGGCTGCATTTTCAACAGCCTTTCCTGAATTCATCACTGATCCTCCCATGGAAGACGTTGTCACCTGAGCATTCACCAGCCAGGTCGATAACAACGTGATTAAGAATAAAATTCGATTTTTCATTAAAGTTTATTTTGGTTTTTCAAAACAAACCCACTATTATTTTGGTATCACTAAGCCATTGTTAACATTAAATTAATTCACAAAATATCACCGCTAAGTATTTTTCAATCAATACTTATACAAAATTCGGGCTCTCGGTGAAATTGAAATAACGAATTTTAAAGATACCCGAATTTTGGTATATTTGGATATTGGATTGATTTATGATTGTCGATAATCTACTTTTGTTTAATTATGAAAAAAATTAAGTTCATCTTCGTTTTGATATTCATTTTTTCTTGTTCAAAAGAGAACAATTCCAATAACTCAAATGTCAATACCCTTCCTAAATTCTCCATTGAAAAAACAACGTTTTTGCCATTTGAATTGGTAAAGTTCAACTGCACAGAACTTATTAAAGCAGCGCCAGACAGCATACAAATTGGTAGTGTATTTGTAAAAACTAATTATTACGACAGTGCATTGTATGGAATCTGTCCAGATTTGCCCGAAGGCAATTATCCAGTCATTGTTAACGCAGATAATAAATTTACAATCTCAATTGGAAAATTAATCATGATGAATCCTCAAACTTCTTATGACAGTATACTCAATTTTACAAAAAATATCCAATTGAATTCAAAGTACTCAGGAGAAATCAAATTCTGGGAAGATATTATCAAAAATGAATGGAATAATTTAACAGAGTCTGAAAAAATAAAAACTGCACAATTTATTGAAGCCAATAAATTATACAACAATCCTCCATTAGATTTGGGAGATTTATCGATTCTCGATTCCCTTAGAGGAAGATACCATGTTTACGACATTGACGAAAACTTCAACTCTTTTAAAACAAACTTTACGAGATCCCAAAAACTTTTGGTCGCTGGAATTGGATTAACTGTGGCAGGCATTTATACTGCTAAGACTGGAATTGGACTAATTGGATTAAGTCTGGGAATGGTTTGTTTGTATAAATCGAGAAATGAAATTGACCGAATCTTGAGTAATCACTGTGATGCTGTTGTCCAAATAGATCAATTAATCGAGATTCGAGAACGAGGTGTATTAAAACTAAAAAACGACAAAGAATCTGCAATCAATTTAATCGCTAGCTGTTCGAATATTTCAATGGCCGATGAGAATAAATCTTCCACAGCATGGTTGTTTAGCGGTTTAAAAGCAATTTCATCTGCGGCAAAACAAATAAATTATTGTATTGATCTATTTTCATCCAAATTATTTGGTGTTAAAAAAATTGAATTTAATTCTTCCGATTACCTAACTCCAACTGATTTGAAAAAGAATATCCCATTATCAATTGATAATTTAAGCATTTCCAATGTTTCAAATTCTAAAATTAAATTGACATTGATTAAAGACGTACATAATAGTATCAAAATTAAAACAGTCAGCGACTTAAAAGACAAGACAGATTTTAAGTTTACCATCAAATATCAAAGTAAGTATCAAAATGATATAGTTGTGAATGCTACTTTTGATGCACAACTTACACCATTTTCGCTAGTTGGAAATTGGAAATGTCAAAACCTCTCAGATTTCAATGAAAACAATGAAAAAAATGAATTTTGCGGATTTGATAGCCTTGCTAAAAAATACAAGCTCTATTATATAGTAACTCAAGTATTGCGCGATTTCAATATTGGTGATTTAACGGTATCGTTCAAAGATGAAATATCAGTTAGAGAATATACTGTTGGAAGAGCTGCTGCGGGGTGTAATGGTGATGTCGATAATACAACAACTGAAAATTACACCTTGAACTTTAGCATTTTAGAAAAAAATACAAACTCATACAAATTAAAGGATCAAGACAATAATGAGCATACTTTAAGCTTCACCATCACCGATGATACTCATGTGATATTCTCTTTGACAGATAACTCTGGCTTCTCACTTTCCAATATAAAATGTGTGTTAGTGCCGTAGGTTTTGAAATTAATTCACAAATTATCACCGCTAAGTAATTTTCAATCAATACTTATACAAAATTCGGGCTCTCGGTGAAATTGAAATTACGAATGCAAATTTGAATATAACAACATCTACTCTGCTGCACAAAATAAATACGCTTTATCGCAATCCCAGCAACCACGTCAATCCGTTAATCCCCCATATTTCAAGCTTTTCGATATCTTCGGCTGAAAGTCCTTCCGTATGTTCCAAACGCATGGTATCTATTGGTACTAAATAATCACCAAATTCGTCAATTTCCCACCGAATAAACAGACGGTTCGCGTGAAGACATCCCTCAGCAAAAAATCCTTTTTCACCGCGGTATAACCATCCAAGTATAACACGGTTTCCAGAATCCCCATCATTGGATTGCCGATTTACCGGTGGCTCTGCCGCCTGTAATTTTAAATCAGTTATTTTGTTTTTTTGTGAAATTTTAATCATCAGTGTCTTCAGAATCTATTTCTAAACTACCATTTCCTTTTTTCAACTCGTCGAATTTAGCACTCATTGTTGGATTGCCACGAGTGAGCTTTTTGATGGTTAATTCCTCCGCCTTGTTGTTTGCCAATCGCAAATTGTTTTCAGACGACAATAACGCATCCTTTGTCTTTTGTAAATGGTCTATGGTTTTATCGATTTCATCGATGGCAACTTTGAACTTCTTACTCGCAAGTTCATAATTTCGTGCAAACCCATCTTTGAAGGCATTGATGTTTTCTTCAAAATTGGTAATATCGATGTTCTGATTTTTCATGGTCTGCAATTCTGCCTTGTACTTCATTGAATTCATGGCAGCATTGCGCAACAAGGTAATAATTGGAATGAAAAATTGAGGACGAACCACATACATCTTCGGGAATTTGTGTGCAACATCAACAATACCTGTATTATACAATTCACTATCGGCTTCCAACAAACTCACCAAAACGGCGTATTCACACTTTTTCTCTGTTCTGTCTTTATCCAATTCTTTCAGAAAATCCTCATTTTTTTTCTTGGTGGCGGTTTCATCTCCTTCATTTTTCATTTCAAACATGATTGAAATGATTTCATTGCCATCGTCATCAAATTCTCTGTAAATGAAATCGCCTTTACTCCCTGTTCTAGAATCATTGTCCTTATCAAAATTTGCTTTAGGGAAAGCCGTTGCTCTCAACTTATTAAACTCAATTTCGCAGTGTTGTTCCAACGATTCTCCCAACATTTTGGTCGACAATTTAAGCTTCATGTCTTTTCTAAAAGCAATTTCTTCGTCTTTTATTCGAATGATTTCTTCTTTACTTCTAATTTCTGCCGTATATTTCTCCTTCAGGTTTGTTTCCGACACTTGCATCTCAAGCTCTTTGTTTCTGAGATTATTCAACAATTCATCTCTCTCTTTTTCGATGGCTTTAACCGCTTCTGCTATTTTCAATTGCTTCTCTAACTCAGCGTTGTCAATAACCGCTTTCATGGCAGCAATTTCAGCGTCTTTTTTGGCAGATTGATCGTTTAAAGCTCTCTCTGCCCTAGCCTTCAAATCAGCAATTTCAGCGTCTTTTTTGGTAAGATGCGTTTGAAGTGCGTTTTTAAGGTTTGCCTCAGCCAGTTTTACTGCGCTTTCCTTTTCACGCTCAGCAATTACCATGCGGGATTTAATTTCCTCTTCAAATTGGTGATCTCTTACTTGCTTTAAAATATCGGCGAAGCCCGCTTCATCTACTTTAAATGCTTTTTTACAATTAGGACAAATGATATCATTCATAGCGTTTGGCAATTTTATTATCAAAATATTTCCGCTAAAGATACCACTTTTACACCTATTTAAATTTCACTTTTTGGTGAATTTGTCATTTTTTTTGAGGGACATTTGGTTTTCGGTGAACTTTTAAACAAAAGTTTATACGCATGTTATTTGACGAAAATTGTAAATTTTGTATTGATTTAGTTTATGATACTTTCATTTGGAGCTGCAGTATAGAATCAAAACCAATAGAATATTCCGAAATTCAACAAATCCCTTTAATTCTTGAAAATACTCTTACGAAAAATGATTTCTGACAATTCATTTTTTATGGTCAATTCATACAAACCACAAGATAGACTATTCAAATTGACCAATGTTTTTGGTTCTAAAATGGTTGATTC
Organism: uncultured Rhizobium sp.; assembly: GCA_964645755.1. Taxonomy (GTDB): domain Bacteria; phylum Bacteroidota; class Bacteroidia; order NS11-12g; family UBA955; genus VMCP01. The sequence continues at coordinate 7,507 of CAZYBT010000025.1, read as the reverse complement.
TTGTACTTTTCGTCCCAAATAATCATGAAGAACATAAGTGAACTTATTTGAAAATGAATCTTTGAAATCTATATAGAAGTTTCCTTGATTTGGATTCGGATAAACATCAACCAAGAAAAGAATAGGCGTGATAATTCGTTTTGGCAAGTTCGACCTCAGCGTATTTAAACAATATCGCATCAATCTTACTTGTTGTTTGGTGAATGTATTTTGGCAACGGTTTCCGGTGTAGTCCATGTAATTTTCGATCATGTCCGGAAAATCATTTAAGGGCTCTATGCAAGAATTGATATTGGGGTCACAGATTCCATTTTGGGAAAATATTCTGGGAGTATCGAAAATAGAATCATCGAATTGACACATTGTAGAACTGTCAAAAACAGCCGGCGGATCACCTGAAACATGTCTTAGTCCCAAATAATGACCAATTTCATGGGTTAATGTAGTAGAACGTGATGTGTTAGAATATGCATCCAAATCAAGTACAATTCCGTCAATTAAGCTATCTCCGTAATATTGGGATGGCCAATGGGGTGCATTTTTAGGAGGGGTTGCAAAACCAGACAAATAAGTTCTGAATGTTATTGGCGACATTAAATTGCATACCCATACGTTTAAATATTTTTGGGTGTTCCAAGCCGATGTGCCTCCGGTTGAATCAAATTTCATCTTATGCCATTCACTTTGTGGTAGCTTAAGCTGAAAACCAAATAGGTCTTTGCTTATTCTAACTGTATACCCATTGCTCGGATTTCCATTTTGATCACGGTTTGCCAACACAAATCTAATTTTTGCTTTTCCCGCTCTGTCCCTAAATATTGACCTAAGATTGATTGTATCTGGGTTTTGTCGGGAAAAATCTGCATTGATTTCTGACATCATTTTTGAGATCAATGCATGATCTAAAGGTCGATTTGAAGGATAAATGAGATGAAAAACCACAGGAATGCTGTATACCGTATCTTTTAAAATTTGAGATCTATTTTGAAGGACGGGTTTGCTTGTTTCTCTAATCGCCGTTTGATACCAAGTGGTATAACTCTCACTGAAAAAGTCTCGATTAAACCCGCATTTCAATTCATTCTGAGCTTTTAAATTCTCAAAAGAAAATAAAATACACAGAGAGAATATGCAAATGAACTTTTTCAAATTATCGGTAAACAAAGATATACAAATTTCGAGAGAGCTAAGATTAAAGTTATTGGTCCTATTTTATCCCAAAATGAACTAAAAAACAGAGTACTAACATAAAAACGAACCAATATTCGAAATATGAATAGATATTCAACCAGTATAATGAGAAAAATCTACAATTATTGAGGGACATTTGGTTTTTTAGAAACATTCAATCATTCGAAGTAGTACCAATCCGGGGAATTTAATAAAGTATCCAAAATCACTATTTTTGAAATCGAAACATTCAATATGATGATCCCAGAATCTGTCCTTCAAAAAATAAATACACCTTATACATTAACCTCTGACCAAATTGAATTTTACGATAAGTACAAGTACATCAAGCTCAAGGAAGTGTTAGATAATGAAGTCGTTACGTATTTTAATTCAGTCATTTCGCAGCAAGTGATTGAGATGAATCAAGTGCATACTTCAATGGAGGAACGTTCAACATATGGCAAAGCTTTTTTGCAACTTTTTAATTTATGGAGGGAAAACGAAATCATAAAGCAATTGGTATTCAGCAAGCGATTGGCGAAACTCGCAACCGACATAATGCAGGTAAATGGGGTAAGACTCTATCACGACCAGGCACTATTCAAAGAAAGTGGCGGAGGCATTACCCCATGGCACGCAGATCAATATTACTGGCCATTGAGCAGCGACAAAACCATTACGGCATGGATTCCGCTTCAAGCAACACCCATCGAAATGGGGCCTTTGGAATTTAGCGCAGGTAGTCATTCAATTGTGGAGGGACGTGAACTCGAAATCGGCGATGAGAGTGAAACTTTGATTCAAAAAAAACTAAAAGTAACTGATTTTGAACATGTTATTGAAACGTTCGATCTCGGCGAAGTCAGCTTCCATTCTGGGTGGATTTTTCATCGTGCAGGTGCGAATCATTCTTCAGAAATGAGAAAAGTGATGACTATTATTTATATGGATCAAGATATGATCCTTAAACAACCCGACAACAAAAACCAAGAAAATGATTGGAACACCTGGTGTCCGGGTGCAAAAATTGGACAAGTGATCAATACAGAATTAAACGAAGTGCTGTATTCAAAAAATAAGTAATGTAGTTACCAAAGATTGCAATTGAGGTTTGTGAGGTATAAATTTAATGACTAGGCTCATTTAAATTCTAAGAGCTTCAATACAAAAAGCCAAACAACCAAAGTGGGATTTTCCGATTGAACCCGTATTCTATGTCATCTGCGGCGACGAAAGCATTTTCTAGATCAGCAATTTGATGGTTGGTTTTACCTTTCCCACCAATTTCAAATGTGTATTCATTATTGACTAAAAAATCACCATTTTCAGTATATAATAGGTCATTCTTAAAGCCTACCTGATTTGCAAAAAAAGTTTCTCGAGCATTGCCAATATTGACATGGTCGCTTGATAATATTTGCATCAAATTGGTGTTTTCTAAATATATCTTTTGCGGTTTTTGTAATTTACTGATTCCACCGGCTTCTTTGAAGAGATTATTTATCAACCTAACCTGTTGGAAATAATGCAAATACGTCAAAATTGTGGATCTATTGATGGCCATCTTTTCGCTTAATTTACTGATGTTCGGGGTAAACGGCACCGATGCAGAAATAATAGACAATAATTCTTTTAGTTTAAACACGTATCCCGAATCAATTCCCCTTAAAAGTGGTAATTCAATTTCCAAAATCATGTTGACCACTTCTGTCAATTTGTGATCATACAAATCTTTATCTTCTCTGTAAAATGGATAATACCCATATTCCAAGTAATTTGAAAAATATTGAAATGGCTTTATTTTCTGACAAATATTTTGAGCATGGTGAACATGATTCTCTATAATATCTTTGAGGGACAAAATCGGAAAGTCGATTTTCGATTCTATACTTAAGAATTCACGAAATGAAAATCCTTGCATCTCATAAATTACGGCCCTCCGACTCAAATCAGCTCGAGCATTTAAAATTTCCAACGCCGACGATCCTGTAAAAACAATTTTTAAATCGGGAAAATCATCATACGCATTTTTTAATTCTTGCGCCCAGTTCGGATATTTATGAACTTCATCCAAAAACAAGTATTTACCACCTTGTTTATAAAAATCATCAATTAATTCAGACAAACTGCGCGATGCAAACCAAAACGAATCCAAACTAACATAAAGCGTTTGTGAGATTTGATTGGATAAGTGCAGTTTAATATACTGCAGTAACAGTGTGGTTTTGCCCACTCCTCTGGCCCCCTTAATGCCAAGCAGTTGAGCTTTCCATGGAATTTCCACCATCGCTGACCTGGTAAAATCTAGAGATACATTGGATAATTTCCGCAAAAAACGATTGTTTAACTCGAGCATATTGTTGTATTAGCTAAACAAAATTAACGCTTTTTGTTTATTACAACAAACAAAATAATTTATTTTTGTTTAATGCAGTAAACAAAATTAAAATTTTTAGCCGTTACTGTAACCACACCAAAACAAAAAAGCCTCAGATTTCTCTGAGGCTTTCTAGTGATCCCGCTGGGACTCGAACCCAGGACCCATACATTAAAAGTGTATTGCTCTACCAACTGAGCTACGGAATCGTTTTGTTTGTTTCTTAGCGTGTGCCTTGTCTCAAACGTGGGTGCAAAATTAATGAAAAGATTTTATTTTGCAAATACTTTTTAAAATAATTTCTTGAAATATGTGTGGTGCGTTTTGGTCAATTGCGCTCCCAACGACTTTAACATGCTCAACATCTTTGGATTAAAGTCGCCAATCCACGCCAATTCCATCGATGAAATTTTTTTCAATTTTATCATCCCCTCGTAACTTTTCATAATCAAACCTGTATCTATGCCCATTTTTTGATAATCAGGTACCACCCCAAAAATAATGCCCTTCGCTTTTGCAATGCTACCTCTCCTGAGTAAAAACCTCAATTTGTTCCATAAGCCCAAACGTCCCTCAAAATCCTGAAAAACTTCATTCAATTCTAAAATGCTTACAAAAAATCCAATCGGACGATCTTTGCAATACGCAAATACTGCAAACTCGGGATACATGGCCATTTTCATCGTTTTAAAGCGTTTTAACAACACTTCATTTGTTAGCGGTTCAAAATCTTCATGAAAGCTCCAAGCTTCGTTGTAAATCTGTACGAAGTCTTTCACATATTTTTCCAAATTTCCAAAATCCAAAAACTCAAATCGGTAATCCGAATTCCCCATCGCCCTCTTCGCAATGGCACTGAAACGCTCATAATTAAAATCGGCCAAAGTGATGTCGTAAGTGGTTTGCTCTATTTCGCGCTCATACCCCAGCCCTTCTATAAAGCCTTGATAATAATGTGGTTGGTAATTTTCTAAATACGACGGCTTTCGATCTCCATTCACCAACAATCCCCAAAAACTATCCCTGTCGCCAAAATTCACAGGCGCCTGAATCTTCTCACAGCCCTGATCTTTGAGCCAATTTTCGGCGGTGTCAATCAACGCTTTCGCAAATGCCACATTGTTCAACACCTCGAAGAACCCCCATCCCCCAAGAATTTTGTGATTTTTATTCTCAAAAAACGCGGCAATCCTACCTACACATTGTCCATTGTCGAACAACAACCACCGTTCCGCATTTCCCTTGGTGAATCTTTTGTTTTTTGAAACATCAAAAACAGCATCAACATCCGATTCTAAAGGCATCACGAAATTTGCATCGCCCTTGTAAACATCACTTAAAACATCATGAAACAGACGATTTTGCGCTGTATTTCCACCTATAATTTTAACGATTTCCATGTTCTAAAGAAATATTTTCATCGCCGGGTTGATACCCCACGTAAGTGATTATAAATTGAAACATCTCATCGCTGGCGCGCATGCTCGACCCGCCAAATTCAAGTCTCTCAGCCACTTGCTGAGGCGGACGATTCGGATTGTTTGGATTATCAATAGTATTGTCAAACTCCGCAACAGCAAAAATGGTACTTCCGCGAGGAATTTGCATCATCTTTTTAAAGGTATAAAAAAATTGCCACCTAAAATTCCATTTGGGAATTGAAATCAATTTCACCGTATCGCCGTTTGGCTTCACGGCAAAAGCCAAAAAGCTCTTCCCTAGCAGATGCAAATGTGGGTTTACCGTGAGTACTGAAATGTCTTCGCTGATGGTGAATTTCGACATATGCTTGGTTTTTTGATTCGCAGGAATCACCAAAGGAGGTTCAATTGGACTCACCCCATTTGTTCCGAGCATGAGTTCGCCAGTACCGCGTTTAGGAGGTGTATTGGTGAAAAAAAGATTGATTTTACTCGCATCAACAACCGTTTTTGATGAAGGTCCGTAGTGCACATCGTTCCCTACAATCGTGAATTTTTCAGAAACCGGAATGGTTCCTATTCCGTCGGGATACATCACACCTTTCACCCCTGGCAAATAATTCACAACAGAATGATACCTCTCAGGAATACTCCCATCTTCATTGAGTAAGCTTCGTTGATATGCCAATACTTCCTTTGTTTCACGCGGATTTATATTTGAATTCCGCGGGGTTATTTCAACCTTGAACGGATTGATATTCATGTTCTTGGATGATTGTCCCTCATAATTAATCAAATGACCATTAAAATGATGCAACAATTTGGGTTGTCCGGGAACAAATTCAATGGCTCGAATGTATTTGGGATGTGGCTGATTGCAAGTTACCTTGGCATAAAAAAAACGGTCCAAATCGCCCGACTTTAATAAAACGGTATCTAACGATAAAACCATATCTGGCTTGCCTAAATTGCTTTCATATTGAGGGATATTTTCAAAGGATTTTGCAGAAGAAGCACCTTCAGGACAACCATCTTTCACCCAACGTTGAATGATGTTAATTTGAGCTTGACTCAAAAAATTCTCATCCACAAAATGCGAATAATTCGGATCGGCAGGCCATGGTGGCATAATGCGCATGGAGGTTACTTTGGCAATGGTTTTTGCTTTATTTTTAACCTTTAAAAAACTCGTTAATTCAAAGGGTGCTCCGCCCCCAACTCTGTGACAACGAACACAATGGTTGATCACAATTGGAGCAATGTGTTGCGTAAATGTGGGATGCTCTACTTTGTCGAGTTCTTCACCACCCAACTGTTGCGAACAAGCCCAAAGTCCAAACACCAAAGAGAAAGCCAAAAGCGCTCTTTTCATGTTCCAAAATTAAGGCTTTTTGTCGAATTCAATATAACAGCCTTTAGCAGGATGGTTTTGTACTGAAATGACTTGATTCTGTTGAATTTGCATGAGTGCAATGTTCAAATATTTTTCATTGTCAACCGGTCGAAAATGGGTATTTCCAATTTCTTTCACCCTAGAATCAATTGCACCTTTGTAAAAAATTTTACCTTGCTGATTGAGCACCACCACTTCGGGAAAGATTTCAATCGACAAAGATTTAGCTATTTCCAGCGCATCCGAGGATATCACTTGCGGCTTTTGTTTTTTGAAAAGTTCATTATTTTCAAGGAAATCCCAAGTTTCATTTGCATTGACCTTTAAAAAAATTGTTTGAAAAGAATCCGTCGGTAGCTCGCCAATAATATCGGATAAAACGCTGGTATACAAGATACAAACGGGACATTCATTCGAGTAAGAAACCACAACGGTAAAGGGTTTTGCAGCGATTGTGTTTTTGAAGTCCTCCGGGAATTTATCAGTACTTTTATGGTTGCACGACAACAAGCAAAAACACAATATACAAAAAATATAGCGCATTTACAACTGTTTGGCTTTGGCGTAATCCCACAAGATCATGCCACAAGTAACGGCAACATTGAATGAATGCTTGGTTCCTAGCTGAGGAATTTCCAAACATGCATTGCATTGATTGATCACATCTTGCTGCACCCCATCTATTTCGTTGCCCATCACAAAAGCTATGGGTTGATTGGGGTATTCTATATTTTTGAGGGACACTGACCCTTCGGCTTGTTCGATGGCATAAACAAAATACCCATCCTGCTGCAATTTTTTCACCACTTCTAGGGTAGATTCATGATATTCCCAATAAACCGATTTTTCGGCACCGATGGCAGTTTTGGTAATTTCTCGGTGAGGGGGACATCCGGTGATGCCACATAAAAATATGGTTTTCACCAAAAATGCATCAGATGTGCGAAACATTGATCCAACATTGTTCATGCTGCGAACATTGTCTAAAACCAAGCATATGGGCCATTTTTCGACAGTCTGAAATTCCTCAACCGACAAGCGGCCTAACTCTGTGGTTTTTAATTTTCGCATTTTTGCAAATATACGAAGGGAAATTTGTTGAATAAAGGGGGAAAACTGATTGTTTTTCATCGATCTTCACGT
>CAZYBT010000024.1:24455-29035 GCA_964645755.1 uncultured Rhizobium sp. | reverse complement strand
TCAATTTCAGCGTTTTATCGCAAAAAACACATTAAGCAAATAAAAACTCAACATTATTTTGTAATATTGCATTCTATTCGTAAATTATGAAAAGAACCGCAGTCATCGTGATATTGGTAATTTTATTACTTTTATCAGCAGGAACGAACACATTTTTCTACCTAAATGGAAGTAAATTTGGTGAGCAAGCAAAAAATGAATTGGCTTTAATGAATGCCAAAGACTCACTTCAGAAAGAGTTATTGAGATTAGAAGATTCATTAAATTCTGTGGTGAAATCATTGCAGTCTGAAAATCAATCTCTTACAACCAAAGTTGGGGAGTTGGAAAGTGATAAAAATCCGAAGATTTTAGCAGCTTATCGTCAAATAAATATATTGCGTCGTCAATTATTGGCTGGACCAAGAACTTCAGAAAATACTTCAACTTCCTCTTCAAACGGAAATGGCGGTATTTCTGATTTTGGAACCAAAGGAGGTAAAGGGAATTTGGAAGACCTTCGCCGCCAACTGGCTGAAGCACGTAAGAAAATTGCAATGTTGACATCTCAGATTGATTCTTTAACCAATCAGAAGAATCAACTCATTGCAGACCTCGATAATGAGCGTAATTCAAAAAAAGCATTGGAAACCGAAAATGTTGAATTGAAAGAGCGCCTTGAAAGAGGAGCCATGCCACAATTTGGTACTTTAATTACAACTTCATTTGATCCAAAGGGTGGAGAAAATTATAAATCTAAGAAAGTTGATAAGTTCAAGGTTACTTTTGATGTACTTGAAAATCCAATGACCACAACTCCAGTTGAGGAAGAAGTGACTATCAGAATCATTGATCCTAACGGTGGGGTTTTGTCGGCAAACAATAAAACCCTTGAAGATAAATCTAAAGTTTATACCATTAAACAAACCATTACATTTGATGGTGCTGTTCAGAAAGTTAAATGGTCATTTCCAGGAAAAGGAAGTTTGTTAGGAAAATTGGGTAAAGGAAGATATATCACTGAATTGTGGACAAGAGGCTTGTTGCGTCAGAAAAATACTTTTGAATTGGATTAATATTTAGTCGCTAAATTTAATCAAAACAATAAAAAAGGGGCTTAAAGCCCCTTTTTTATTGTAAGATTTTTATTGAATGTTTGGATTATAATGATCCTGCAGGGACCAATTTTAGTTCCTGTTCATTCTTTAATGTATTATTTTTAACAACATATGTTACGTGAATACTGCCATTTTTCTGTAATTCACAGTAAAGTGATAAGTTTTGAAAATACTGCATATTGATCCAAGATGCCTTGTATGGATATGGTTTTTTACATTTCTTTCTATCTAAAATTTCCCCGTTCGTTTCTTCTATTTTTTCAGCTTTACCATAACGTTTTTCTAATTGCTCAAATTTACGATTGAATGCTGTTTTTGAAGAATCCCATTCTGATTTAGATAATTTTTCTTTGTTCCAATGCACCGATTCTACTACAACTTTATGCACCAAATGTGTCATTGGAGTTTGATATAAATTCATCAACACAGGTTCATTGTTTAATTTGCCACTTAAAACTGTAAGATTTCCATCAGTTTTTACCCATTTGAAGCCCATTTTTTCTTTAAACGGTTGAATTACCTCCTCGGTAGTTCCAATTATATCGTACATGGCAATTCTTTGAGCAAATGCAACGGATTGAATAAAAAAGCTCGCTGCTAATATGATGGTGGGTTTAATTAATTTCTTCATGCAAATTTTATTGTAAAAGTAAAGTAAAAGGACAAAAAAAGGCAACCTTTAGGTTGCCTTTTTTTGTCCTTTTATCGAAATTATTTATTGCTTTTAGGTTTCAATTCAATATCTGGGTTGTAAGATTTGCCCATCCATTTGAATATCTTTGATTTCATTTTTTCGTTCAAGTAATACATCGAAGGTAATAAAATCAACGTAAGGAATGTTGCAAATCCAAGTCCGAAAATCATTGTCCAACTCAATGGCCCCCAGGTTGCAACACTGTCTCCCCCAAAATAAATATGAGGATTAAATTCGGTGAATAAAGTTACAAAATCCATGTTCAATCCAACGGCTAAAGGTACCAATCCTAAAATTGTGGCAGAAGCTGTGAGTAAAACAGGTGTCATCCTGGTTCTACCAGCTTCGATTAATGCTGCTTTTAAAGGCATCCCTCTTTCTCTCAAATGATCTGTAAATTCAACAATCAAAATACCATTTCGCACCACTATTCCCACTAGCGCAACAATTCCAATTCCTGTCATGATGATGGAGAATCCCATGTTGAAAATTGCAAATCCTAACAAAACACCTATGATAGAGAAAAAGATCTCTGTTAAGATGATGATTGGTTTTGAAACAGAATTGAATTGAGTAACCAAAATGATAATAATGAGTGCAATTGACGACATTAGGGCAGCACCTAAGAAAGCGCCAGTTTCCTTTTGCTGAGCCTGTTCACCAGTAAGTTCAATTTCGATGTCAGATGGCTTGTCGTATTGTTGAATTGCAGTTGTAACGGCCTCAACCACTTCGTTTGGTTTATATCCTTCCAAAACATTGGAAGCAAGGGTAATTACGCGTTTTTGATTCAACCGTAAAATACCACCATATGTATTGGAATATTGGACAGAAGCAACAGACGATAACGGCACCTGACGCAACATTCCACCAGCAACCATGTCTCTATATGCGATTCTCATGTTTAGTAGACTATTTAAATCATTCACTGACGTTTTTTCAAGTCTTACCATGATGGGATAATCATCATTTTCATCCTTGAATTTAGAAGCTTCAGCACCGTATATACTGTTTCTCAACATCATTCCAATCTGTGCAGTGCTAATTCCTAAACGATTCGCTCTTTCTCTGTCGACCTGAATAATTAATTCGGGTTTTGAGCTTACAAAGTCCGATTTTAATTCTTCAATACCAGGGATATTTTTATTGTCGAGGTATCGTTTCAATTTTTGAGAAGTTGAGACAAGGGTATTGAATTCATCTCCGCGGATTTCAATATTAACAGCTTTTCCAACTGGCGGTCCGTTTCGCTCTTGTTCAACGGTTATTTCAACTCCCGCAAACCCTGTCATTTTAGCACGTATAGAATCCAAAATAGGACGTGTAGATTTTCCATGACGTTTTTCAAATTCTGTAAATGCAACAGTTATTTTGCCCTTATTAGAACTTACAGATCTATCGCCACTGTTAGGGTCAGTTGCTCCTACAGCTACGTTTGAAATGACACTTTCTACCACTGATTTATTATCACCGGAGTTCACAACATTGAAAACTTTTTTCTCCGCAAGCCTCACAATACTGTCTGTGAATTTTGCATTCGTACCAGCAGGAAGAGTCAAGTAAACATATGTAAAGTTAGGATCGCCTTGAGGGAAAAATACCACCTGAGGCTTGCGAATTGCCGTAATCACAAAACTAATAATCAACAACCCAAATGTCCCTAAAAGAATACCTAGAGCCCTTTTACCTGTGAGCGACCATTCTACAATTTTACTGTATTTATTTTGAACTTTCGGCCAACCGTGATTTTGGAATTTGAAAATCATATCGGCTAAAACAAAATGATGTAAAACGAATAACAAATAGAAGAAAACAATCAAATTGCCAAATCCAAAACCGCCCATTAAATATCCCAATAAAGATAAAATTGCAAAAACTATGGTTGTTTTTTTGATGCTCTTCTTTGGTAACGGTTGATTTGGATCGTGTTCTTCTCTGTCCATAAAGTCAACTGCAAAAACAGGGTTGATTATATAAGCAACCAATAAAGAGGCGAGAAGTGTAATGATCAAGGTAACTGGCAAAAAGAACATGAATTTTCCTACAATACCTTTCCAAAAAGCCAAAGGAATAAAAGGAGCTAAAGTGGTTAAAGTACCAGATAATACCGGTAAAAATACTTCACCTGCTGCTTTCTTAGCCGCTTGAACAATTGGTAAATGTTCTGTATGTAAAATTCTATGCGTATTTTCAACCACAACAATGGCGTCGTCAACCACAATACCAAGTGCCAACAGAAAGGAAAATAATACAATAAAATTCAAGCTGAATCCGATCATTGGCATGACCAAGAATGCAATGAAGCATGACAATGGAACAGATAATCCAACAAAAATTGCATTTGTAGCCCCCATAAAGAACATCAAAATAATTGTAACCAAAATAAATCCAATGATGATTGTATTGATCAAATCATGAACTGTAGTTCTGGTGGCCGTGCTTTGATCACCTGTAAATACAACGTCTAAATCTTTTGGATAGGAACCCGCTTTTTGAAGATTCGATACAATTGATCTACAAGAATCACTCGCAGCAATAAGGTTCTCTCCGGAGCGCTTTACAATATTTAATGTAATTACGTTTTTCCCTTCAAGTCGTGCATAGCTCTCCTTTTCTTTGAATCCATCTGCAACTGTAGCAATATCTTTTAAATACAAAGTTGCGCCTGTATTGCTTCTAATGGCCATGTTTTCAATGGCTTCTTTGTTTTTAAATTCGCCGCTTACACTCAATGATCTCTGCATTTTATCAATGTCGATGTTACCACCAGAAATACGCATGTTTTCATA
>CAZYBT010000024.1:12022-24445 GCA_964645755.1 uncultured Rhizobium sp. | reverse complement strand
TATTGAATAGAGCGTGAAACGTCATCAATTGTAAAACCTGCAGCTGCCATTCTTTGCAAATTTAAATTCACTTGAATTTCTCTGTCTAAAGCACCAACCAAGTCAACCCGCGTAATGCTGGGTAGCGACTCAATTTTATCCTTTGCCAATTCAGCAAATTGCTTTAACTGCTGCAAACCGTAATTTCCACTGATGTTGATATACAAAATAGGCATATCACTGAAGTTTACCTCCATCACTGTAGGGTCGGTTTTTAAGTCAGATGGTAAGTCACTTTTTGCTTTATCAACTTCGTCTTTTACCTTCTTTTTCGCTTGATCAACTTTTACATCGGTATCAAATTCAACAGTGATGATACTAAAATCTTGAATTGATTGGCTTTTTAGTTTTTTTACACCACTGATAGACTTGATTTTCTTTTCAATTGGCTTTGTAATCAAATTTTCTATATCCTTAGGTGATGAACCTGGGTATATTGTTTGAACATAAATTGTAGGAATAACAATGTCAGGGAAACGCTCTTTGGGTAAATTGTTGTATGAAAAAATACCCGCAATGGTGATAAACAATGTTAAAATATAGATACTCGTTTTGTTATCTATACTCCAACTTGTGGGCTTAAATTCTTTAAATGGATTCATGTTTTTTTTATTTTGTGAGGACATTTGTAGGCTTCACAATTTGACCTGTTGTCAATTCTTGGAATCCGTTTACAATGATTGTTTCGTTTTCAGAAATTCCACTTAATACTTCTGTCAAATCTTGATTTGCTTTGCCAAGTACAATTGATCTTTTTTCTGCTACGGTTTTATTTTTTTCTGATTTAGCAATCATTACAAAGGTTTCATTTTCAGTTCTTTGTATCGCATTCGACGGGATTACCAACGCTTTAGGATTTACGTAATCTACGATGCTTAATTTTGCAACCATGTTCGGTTTTACATCCTTTACACCATTCAACTTTACTTCAATTTTGAAAGTTCTATTCAATGGATCAATAAAATTTGATGCAAAGGTTACTTTCGCTTTGATGGTTTGGTTTAAATCGGGCAACTCAACAGAAACTACATCACCTTCAGAAACTTTGTCAGCATAGGCTTCTGAAATGTTCGCTACAACTTTAATGGCAGACATATTGACTACTTTAAAAATTGGCATTCCTGGAGCCGTTACTTGTCCAACTTTCACATCAACCGCTTCCACTGTGCCGGTAATTGGTGATTTGATATTGTACATGTCGATGTTGTTATTTAATGTATTCAAGCTTTTTTCTAGAGCTTCTTTTTGATTTTTGGCACTTAAATATTGGATTTCAGTTCCTATTCCTTTTTCCCAAAGTCTACGCTGTTTTTCGAATACGGTTGTTGCAAATGCAACTTGTTGCTCCAATTCTAATTTTCCTTTTAATGCTGAAGAATTATCTAACGAAGCAAGAATTTGTCCTTTCGTTACTCTGCTTCCCACTTCTGTAGTAATATTCATTACTGTACCAGGTAATTTGGCTGTGGCAATGGTGCTTTGGTCTGCATCAATTGTTCCTTCAACTTTTAAATCGCTTGAAAATGATTGATATCCAATTGTTTGGATTTCTACTAATTTTTCGTTAGCGGCGTTGTTACCCCCGATTTCTGCAATTAAAGTTTTCTCTTTTTGTTGCAAATCTGCGATTTCTTTTCTTATTTTTTCTAGTTCTGCTTTCTTTTTGTCGATAGCATTTCCAGAATCTCCACATGCAAATAGGAGCGTGGTAACTCCCAAGATGAATAAATTTGCGATTTTTATATTATTGATTTTCATATTCTTATATTATTTGATGTTTTTTCCAGTTGCTTGATAATAATCTATTTTTGCGATAACTAAATCGTAAACGGCACTTAAATAATTACTTTGGGCAGATTTTAAATCGGATTCAGTTTGAAGTACTTCAATCGAACTTCCAACGCCTTCTTTGAATTTCATATTGGCTGTTTCGTAAATTTGATTGGCTAAATCCAAGTTGTTTTTTTGAACTTCCGCCTGCTTTAACTGCGTTTGGTAACTTTTGAATGCATTTACCAATTGCATATTTGATGCATTTTCGAAGTTTTGTAAGTCTAACTTGGCTTTTTTAATTTTTAATTCAGTTTCTCTGATTTTAGACATATCAGAAAATCCGTTGAACAAATTCATTTGTAGTTGTAATCCGAATAAACTCGATTTGATCCAACTATTGTTGATGGTTAAGTTGCTCTGGAAAAAATTAAATTCTGGACGCATGGTATTGTAGTTATATTGGTAAAAACCAACCAATCTTGGTAAATAGGCCATTTGATAGCGCTGTTTATCTAAATTACCTAAAACAATAGATTGATTGAGAAGTTTGTACTCAATACGATTTTGAACAGCAGCCTCTTCAATTTGATTCATGAGTATTTGTTCGTTAATCTGCTCTATACCTTCGGTTAAAGTGATTTCTGTGTTGATGTTGATACCAAGTTGAATTTTTAATACATTTTTGAGAACTTGAACAGCGTTCTCAAGTTTTTCTTTTTGAACTCTCAAATTACTTAAAGCTAAAGAAATTCTTTGAACATCTAATTTTTCTGCCAAACCTTCTTTGTTGACTTCTGTAATGTTCGATAAGTTTTTCTCCAAAACCGTAATATTTGCATCAACTACAGCAATATTTTTCTCAGTTGTTGCCACCATTAAATAAGCTTTTGCAATATTGAATTGTAGGTCGTTCAAGTTTTTTGAATAAAGTAAATTGCTCAAATTTGAAAATTCTTTACTTGCTTTTAATGCTACAATGTAAGAGCCGTCAAAAAGAAGTTGATTCACTGATAATCCGCCAGAACTGGCAATTTTTTGTTGAAACTGTAAAAAGATATATTCTGGAGATTGAGGACCCTGATAGGCAAAGTTCTTAATCCACTGTCCAGGAATCTCAATGTACTGCTGATACCCTCCGGAAAGATTTACATTCGGCAACCCTATGGCTGTCGTTTGTTTCACAGTTTCTTTAGACAGATCTACATCAATTTTGCTTTTTTTCAATTCGATGTTGTTTGCCTCTGCCGTTGCAATTGCCTGTTTTAAGGTGAGTTGCATTGGCGCATTCTGGGCTTGTAATGCCCCAATAGTGGCGCAAAACGCTACAATGATATATTGTTTCATATGATAATTTAGTTCCATTTTAATGTTTCTAATTCTTTGAGTCCATCGATTGTTGCAATTCCTCTGATGTGATATTTCATAATCTCTGACAACATTAACTTTATTTCCTCAACAGATTGGGAATCATTGAAAGAATCTACAGTTGAAAATGTGAGCTTGGAAAATGCTTTTGCAATGATCAATTCATCAAAATCTAATCGATAAACACCCTGTGACCTGCCCAACGCAATGTTCTCTGTGATTCGAATTAAGGAATGAGATTCGCGTCGAACCGATAATTCTTGATAAATTTCAGGATGGTATTTTTTTAAATCGAAGATCATATTGGGATTCATCGCCCGTGATTGTTCGATTGCGTAATGTGTTATTTCGTTGAGTTGCTTAATTGCATGACTCTGTTTGAATTTGATTTCCTTAATGGCTTCCTCCATTCTGTCTATGTGGATATTAACAGCTGAAGTAATCAATTCGTTTTTATCACGAAAACATTTATACAGAGTTTTCTTAGAGATATTGATTTCTTTGGAAACATCGTCCATAGAAACACTTCTTACACCAAAACGATTGAAGAGTTTTTCCGCGGCCAGTTGAATTCGTAACCCGAGTTCCATAATCTGCCGCAAATTTAATCAAAAAAATCCACTTGGAAACTACTAATGAGTTTAAAGTTTCCAAAATCGATAATTATCTTATTTCCATCGACCAAGGAAGTCTGGTTTGAATTCCTTGCATACTTTTGATTGATTTGATGTCTTTAGCCGTTTGAATGTCTATTCCCATTTGCAACATCAATTCTTGCATCTTCGCATCCGAATCTCCGGCTTTATTGATAAATTTTTCAATGAATGACTTATTCTCAGGAAATTCAACAATCCGATATTCTTTCAAATTGGCTTTTTTACTGGCAGCAAGTAATGCACGGTCTAAACCACCGAGTCCATCAATTAAATTAAGTTTTAGTGCATCTTCACCCGAGTAAACTCTACCTTGAGCCAATTCATTAACTTTTGCTTTATCAATTTTTCTACCGAAGCTCACAATGCTAATAAAATCGTCGTAAATTTCATCTACCATGCTCTGCATCATCATACTTTGTGCCGAACCCAATGGTTGATCTGGTCTCCATATTTCAGCCATTTCACCAACATTTACACTTTCATATTTCAACCCGAGTTTCTGCCCAAATAAATTCTCGGTATTCGCAATCAAAGCAAAAACTCCGATAGATCCTGTAACTGTGTTGGGTAACGCGAAAATACTATCGGCCACACATGAAATGTAATATCCTCCACTTGCAGCAACATTTCCAAATGAAACAATCACAGGTTTCTTTGCTTTCGCGAGTTTGATTTCTTGAGCAATGATGTCTGAAGCCATTGAACTGCCCCCTGGGCTATTCACTCGAATCACGATGGCTTTGATACTATTGTCGTTTTTTGCTTTGATGA
Source organism: uncultured Rhizobium sp. (assembly GCA_964645755.1). Taxonomy (GTDB): domain Bacteria; phylum Bacteroidota; class Bacteroidia; order NS11-12g; family UBA955; genus VMCP01. The sequence continues at coordinate 19,841 of CAZYBT010000024.1, read as the reverse complement.
TTTCTTTGATAAACGACTCAGAAGCTATTCCCATATCACTATTGCTAGAACCAGGGGTGATTTCCCCTTCAGCATATATGACTGCAATCTGATTTTCGGAATACGTGTAGTTATCTTCACTCTTTAAAAACTTAGAAAATGATAGTTTTTGATAGTCGTTTTGTTTGTTTTTTACAATGTTCCACAATTCGTTTTCATAAATTAATTTGTCGACCAAACCATTGTTTTTCGCATTTTTTGCGCCAAAAACACTTCCTTTCATTGCCAAATTCCACAAAGTATCTTTGTTGAATTTTCTTGAAATTGCGATCTCAGAAACTTGGTGGTGGTAAAGTGATTCTAAATAAGTCTTGATTTGGAATTTGTTTTCTTCAGAAAGTTTATCAAACAAGAATGGCTCAACAGCCCCTTTGAATTTACCAACTTTAAACACTTGAAAATTCACTCCCAATTTATCCAATAATCCTTTATACATCACAATGTTAGATGAAAGTCCATTAAACTCTAACATGCCTTTAGGATTCAAGTAAACTTCATTACATGCCGATGCTATGTAATATCCCTGCTCAGTGTATAATTCAGAATATGCAATGACCCATTTGTTCGACTTCTTAAATTGATTGATGAAATATCGAATTTCCTCAGCGTTTGCCAATCCCCCAGAATAATAACCTGGTTTTAAAACAATACCCTTGATTTTAGAATCTTTCGCCGCTCTGTTGAAGGCCTCTTTGATGTCGTTTAAACCTATAGAAACTTCAGTTTCATTGTTTCCGAATAATTCAGCGAATGGATCATCCTGACCTTGTTCACGGATTTCAGTAGGAAGCACGAGTGTGAGAACAGTATTGTTTTCAACTTTAGTTTCGGTTTCTTCCCCCAATTTGAAGCTTCCCAAGGCTGCAACAAAAATTAGAATTAGGGTGATGATTCCGATTGCGAAACCACCTAACATCACAAGGAAATACTTAAGGAATTTTTTCATTGAATTGCAAACATAACAAAGTGCGCGAAAACATGAAAATCAATATCGTTTAACGATTGAATCTTTCAGACCAATTCACAATTAAGTTTTTGAATTGAAACAAATTTTTTTAAAACAAATAGGTTTCTAGGCATTATTTTTGAACCAATTATACAATGAGGCTGAATTTTTATACAAAACTGTCAAAATCAATTTTGGTTTTAGTGACATTCTTTCACTTTGCATCGGCATTGAAAGCGCAGCACCCAATGGGACTTGTGGTGGGCGATTTAAACACACCATATGCTTATTCTTTGAATCCAGCATTGACAAGGAGTAATTTATCGAACAGGGCTTACATCAATTGGTGGGGAGCTTCGGTGAATTTGAATAATAATTTTATGAATTACAATGCTCCGTTTAGAATTTCCGCTTGGATTAACAATGATTATCCTTCTGATAAAGTAGCTACAAACGGCACATTGTCGTTTGATCAAAGTTGGTTGCCTGTTGATGAATCTGTAAAAGAATGGAAATTGAACTATTTGAACGAGGTTCATGGCCCTTCAATTTTTATTCCCTTAGATCATTTTGGGGGATTCGGGTTCGGAGTTAAAGCCGTGTCTGGTTTTTCAATCGATGGTGTAAATTCAGATTTGGGTAGTATTCTAAGGTTTGGAATGGGTCAACCTAACTTAGGTGGAATTAATAAATTGATTGGTAAAACCATTGATCAGTCTGAATTTTCTATCAATGGAGAGAAATATCATGAATGGTTCATGTCGTTCTCTGGTTACACTGAAGACGATGCAATTAACTCATGGAGATGGGGCTTTACAACGAAGTTTTTATTAGGAATGGGAATGGTACATTTGGGTTCAGACAATCTTAGCGCTACCATTGTAAACAACCAAAATATAGATTTAAATCAATTGAACGCCCGATATTATCATACAAATGATCAAAGTGCCTCTTCAATTTTAAGCGGACCATTTGGACTTAAATTTGATGAAGTAAACGGAGCCGGTTTTGGGGGTGATTTGGGTTTTATGTATGAATTTAGGCCAAATGCAAAGCCAAATTATGGAGGAATTAATTTTTGTGATAAAGAAAAGTTTGAGCAATACAAATGGAAATTTGGGGCGAGTATAACCGATTTAGGGTTTATTTCTTATGATGGCAGAGGGAGTGAAATTACATCGTTGGTTGGAAACTATACAATTGATAAAGACATCGTAAATGCGTTACAATACTCTCAAGGTTCAGACCGTTTTGATAGGGTAGATGACCGTTTCTTTCAACCATTGAACGCAGAATCGGTGAATAATTTTATCAGTTATTTACCAACTGCATTGAATGTTCAGTTCGATAATGCCTTGAACAATCATGTTCATTTAGGTGCTTATTGGACACAAAATTTAAAATCTAAAAATTCCGTTGGTTTAAAAAGGGCTTCTTATTTAAGTATTGTTCCAAGATGGCAAGACGAAAGGGTTGAATTTGGAATGCCAATCACAATGGCAAACGATTACACAACATTAAATTGGGGTATTTATGGTAGGATTGGCCCTGTAATCATTGGTTCAGACAACTTGGTTGGATTGGGTCAATTTATAAAAAATGATCATTATACTGCTGCAAGCTTTTATTTTGGTTTTAGATCGAAAATTGGAGATTGTGAACATACATTTAAAGAGAAAAGAGAACATCATCCTATTGAAAAGCAAGACTCTACTCCGGTTGCAAAGAAATTGATACCGAAAGATACAGTTATTGTTCAAAAAGTAGTGAGGGACACTGTGTTTGTGAATAAAACTCCAAGTAATAACATTCCATTAGAACAACTAAAAATAAAAGAGGCCGATCTCAAGAAAAAGGAAGATGCAATAAAATTGAAAGAATTAGATATTAAGGCGAAAGAAGATGCAATAAAGGCTAAACCATTGGAATTAGATACAGCGAGTACTGCCACCATTGCTGATTGCAACAAAACAGTTGCAATTTTAAAAGCCGATTTGGCTAAAGCGAAAACTGATTTAGAAAAGTCGAAGTTTGATCTTCAAACTGTAGATAATCAATGTAAAACTGCAAAAAATAATAGTCAAATCAAAGTTGATCAACTAGAAGGTGATTTGCTCAAGGAAAAAGCTAAAAACATGCAGTTGGCTTCCGAACTTGATAAATTAAAGTTGCTCAACGCAAGTTCGAATAATTGTGCAAAACAAACCCGTCAATTAGACAGTTTACTCAAAATTGAAAGCAAGAAAAACGCTGATTTGAATTCAGAAATTGCAAAAGCAAAATTAGATTTTCAGAACCTGAAGAACAAATGCGATGAAAGCGATAAAAAACTCGTTCAGATACAAGCTGAAATGAATGATTTGAAAGGAAAATCTACTGTTGGAAACTCTTGTTGTGAAAAGTTAGCAAAGCTTGAAATCGATTATGCAGTTGAAAAAGAGAAAAATGCAACATTGCAAGCAGAAGTTTTAAAAGCAAAAGCTTCAACAGCGAATCAAACTGAATTGCTTGCTAAAGCCAATGCTGATTTAAGAATTTGTGAAGAAAAGTTAAAAGTTGCAAATTCAAAAATTACGATTGCTGAAGATTGTACTCCATATAAAACCAAAGCAGCACAGTTGGATGCCAAAGTGATTGAATTGAATAAAATTATCTCTGGTTTACAATTACAAGTTGCTACTCTAACAAACGACAAAAAGATTTGCGAGGAAAAATTAAAAAATACTTCATCGAGTGTGGGAGTATCAGAAGATTGCACACCTTACAAAGCGAAAGCCGCTCAATTGGAAGCAAAAGTTTTAGAATTGAACAAAACAATTTCTGGATTGCAATTGCAGGTATCAACATTATCCAATGATAAGAAAATATGTGAGGAGAAATTAAAAAATACTGCTTCGAACGTTACTGTTGCTGAGGATTGTACTCCATTTAAAAACAAGGTTGTTGAGCTCGAAAAGAAAAATGCAGAATTAACAGCAAAAAATACATCATTAGCTGCTCAAATTGCATCCTTACAAAATCAAGTTGTGCAGATTTCAGCAGAGAAAAAAGTGGTTGAGGAAAAACTGAAATTGGCAGCTTCAACTGCAGAAGATTGCACTCCATATAAAACGAAAATTACGCAGTTGGACGCTAAAATTGCAGATTTGACCAAACAATTGTCGACAGCCATTGCTGCTCAAAAAACGTGTGAAGAAAAACTGAAAAACACATCGAGTATCGGCATGTCTGAAGATTGTACTCCATACAAAACCAAGGCTGCAGAATTAGAAAAGAAAAACGCAACTCTCACCGCTCAAGTTGCGTCTTTACAAAATCAAGTGGTACAAATTTCTGCCGAGAAAAAAGCGGTGGAAGAAAAATTAAAATTGGCATCTACGAGTGGAGAAGATTGCACTCCGTTCAAGAATAAAGTGGTTGAACTTGAAAAACAACTAGCAGCTGCAAAATCTGATTTAGCGAAAGCAAATGAAACAATTGAGATTTGTAATAAAGCCAAGTCCGATTTGCAATCACAAGCTTCAAAATGTGTTGAATTGGAGTCTAAGCTAAATGCTGTTAACGCTGAGAAATTGAAACTTCAAAGCGACTTAAACGCGGCAAACGCCACGATTTCAGATTTAGAAGCAAAACTCAAACAGGCTTCAACAAACAACAATTCCACAGAATCACTACAATCTCAAATCAATCAATTGAAAGCTGAATTGGCAGAGAAAAATTCGAAAATATCATCTCTAAGTGCTGAATTGAATCAAGCAAAATCAGATCTAAACGATTGGAAGAGCAAATACAACGAATGTCAAGATGCCTTGAATTTGTTGAAAGGTGATCAAGAAACTTTGAGAAAGCAAATCATTAGAATGGATGAGGAAATGGGACAATTGGGTGAAATTATTAAAAATAAAGACACCGAAATAGCAAAAATGAAATCGCAAATTACAACACTTCAATCAGATTTGAAAAAATGTAATGAGGCGTTAAATCCTCCATCAACTCCTTCAGGAGGGAATTAATCGTTTAAAATGACCATAAAAAAGCCACGTAAGTGGCTTTTTTATGCGTTTGATTTGTGATTTAGATATAGTTTGATTTTTATATTTTGCTCAAAACTAACCAAATGTTGGTATTTTTTTTGCAGCTACTTAAATTAAATTGCAACTATATTATGAAGAAATTCGTCCTTTTAACCTTGTTTGTTAGTTCTTCAATTTTATCGGTTTTTGCGAATTGGAAATTAACGGTTCTCCAGAAAAATCAATTGAAACAGTTGAAATTTGAACATCTGGAAACTAGAAAAGTTGAAACATCTGATTTTTACCAAGAAATATTGATACCCATTGATTCAGACAGTATACTGAGTCATAACGAACGGAGTTTATTGAGAATTCGATTTTCAAAAAAAGACAAGTGGGGTATGATGAATGGGGATTTTAAAACATTGATCAAACCTAAGTTCGATGCAATTGAAATTCTGGTTAATCAAAATTCAACGATTTCCACAAAAATAAACCATGAAATTCAGGTATATTTGGGTTTACTAAAATCCAAATGGGTAATTTATGATCAAAATTTAAAAAATATTGATGAGGGAGGATTTTCATCTGTACAAAGCATTGGAATGAATGTATTATCTCCAACTATTTTATCACAGCAAGAGCTTAATTGTATTTTAAAAGATCAAGGGAATCATAAAATTTATAATTTTCATAATAGTCCTTTATTCATTTTATCCAAGAATGGATATGTTCGAAAAAAACATGTCGATTTTAAAATTATGGAGGCTCAAACTTGGTTTGACTCCAATGGAAATGAAGAATATCGCTATAACTGGATTGATCGTATGGAATATTTTTATCAAATTCATGGGGGTAAATGGAATATTTTTGAAGTTAATAAAAGTCAGTTTGTTTCCCGTAATTGGGTAGATTCAGTTAAGTTGATTTATGTTCAATTTAAGACTAATGAAAAAAAATTAAATATTCAAATTCCTTTAGATAGTTTTTATAGCAATCAATTAAATGTTTTAATGTTGAACTATAACAATCTTACATACGATAGTTTGTATTTTTATTTAAATGAATGGGGTAATTCAAACAACTTTTTGTATTCAATGCCATTTTTTGTGCTTTGTAAGGATAATATTGAGAAATTATTGGATTTAAGTGCACCAAATACACACTTTCCTGCTTTAACTAAACCCGTGATAATTTATCCAACTAATTCAGGTGCTCATTTTATCGGAATAAGAGAAAACAACAAACTTAGATTTTTTGATCTACTCAAACACGAATATTATAGGACAGAATTTGATATGTTTTATCCCCACGATAATGTAGAAATTTCAATTGATCCATATCAAAGTTCAACCTTGAGCTGTACAAAAACGATCAAAAATCAAAAATTGTGTGTTTATTGTTTTTCTAACGATAGCTTTTATGGTATCAATAAGTTTGAAGATGTTGACTTTCAACAATCACCGTATTTTAATCCAATTCAATTTTATGTAGATAAAAATTTGTTTTTTATATGTAAATACTTGGGAAAATGGGGCGTGTCAACGATTAATATTTGTGGCGACCGAGATTCTGTGTTGGTTCCATTTGAATATGACTCTTTAATTTTCGATTCATATAATATTCATGGACAATATTTTAGATACTTAAAGGCGAAGCAAAGTAATCAATGGTTTAACATCGGACTCCAGAATAATCCTATTGTTTCATTTCCCGACCAAAATTGTGAAAATGTTCTGTTATTAAAATCATTTTATGATGAGGGACATGAAATGATGACAGATTATTACATTTTAACTAATCCGCAGGGTAAACACGTGAAACGTTCATTGATTCAATCTAAATCCATTATTTCCGATGTTCATGAAAATCAATTGAATCCTTCAGATCCTTCATTCAACAGCGTTGTTGGTGGAAAAACCTTGGTTTATAATCATTTTATGCGAAAGGTTGTGGATGAATTATTATATGATTCAATTTGGCTCATTTCTACCCAAGAAGATGACGAAAACTATCCATTAGGATATCAGAATTTTGTATACTACAACTATTTTAACTGGACGAGATCAGTAGACATTAAGAACATGATGACAAGTTATAATTATTTTACGATTCCTTATTTTTTGATATTTAAAAATGGTGAAAACGCAATTATTTCAGATAAAAACAAAATCATTGTTCCCTTTACAAAAGAAAAAATTGAAGTTTCTCGAGTTCGATCGCGAGATGTGACGTACAAAAAAATGGAATCAGAAAATAGGTTAGAAGAAGATATGGAATATGAAGAAACTATATATGAATCTAAATTTGTTTTTAAAACCAACAATAAGACATATTCTGTAGATGAATTTTAAAATGTAAAATACAACCTCAAGTTGATTCTTCTGCCCGTTAAATATTCAGGAACCCCATATCTGTTGTTGTTTAAATCTTTTACCCAACCGTATGCAATGACATTGTTAATGTCAAGTAGATTGAATACATCGAGTGCAAACCATGCTTCATTGATTCCATGGAATGATTTTCCCGACTTTGATTGTATGAGAACTTTTGAAAAACCAATGTCAAGTCTTCTATATGGAGGTATTACATTTGGAGTTGTGCTGTATCGCGCCAACCCATCCAAATAATAAGGAATACCAGTTCCCACAACGAGTCTCAAGTTTACCCTGATTGACGGATATTTCACCAAATGATCTTGGAATACTATGGCGAAGTTTAAACGCTTATCCGTGGGTCTACGGAGCCAATCAGATTGAGTATATTCATTCGTAGTATTTATATATTCAATTCTCTCCTTGGTCTCTAACAAACTCATCGT
>CAZYBT010000024.1:0-12012 GCA_964645755.1 uncultured Rhizobium sp. | reverse complement strand
AAACCAACTTTCCAATCCCTTGTTAAATTGACCATAAATTCGGTTGTCAATTCCCCAAGCGTAACCTTGAGCATTGTTGTTCGCGTAGTATCTTATTCTGATATTCTCATACAAATATGGAACCAAATCAGTCATGTATTTTGCATATCCTTCAACTGTATATTTAAACCTTCGATTCCAAAGTGTTAAATATCTGTCCATTCCCAAAACAAAATGATATGATTTTTGTGAAACCACTTGAGTGTTTAAAAGCCCTTCAAAATTTCTTAATTCACGGTAAAAAGGTGATTGGTGATAAGCTCCTAATGATAGTTTCCAAGCCACATCTGCACGTTTTAAACTATCGTGAACCTTGGTGTTGTAAATTTTATTTGGTTCATATTTGATGCTAAATCGTGGCATCACAATAAACTCATTGTTCAATCCCCAATATTGAGTTCTCAACCCAACATTCATCCATAAACCTTTATTTTTATTCAATGCAACATTCGATTGGATAAAACCACTGTATCTGAGCGAAGAAATTTGATTGTTCGCCCTCACATAATTTTCCAAAATAATACTGTCTTGACTGAATGAGAATGTAGGACTATTATAATCCGCACTATCGTTGTATAACCATTGTAAAAAACGGTCTATCACAATTTCACGATTGATTCTCAATCCGTATTTAAATGAAATTTTAGCGTTCGGTTTGCCAAGGTTTCCCAAATGAGAAAAATTGAGAATTTGTGACCTTAATTGATTCCTGCCATGGTTTAAATAATACCCGTATCCCAAAGTTCTCAATGGTTTGCCATAGGATTTCGAACTCATATCACGATCTAACTCACTGAGACTATAAGCACCTTCAATGTCGAAATACTCTTGTTCAGATATATCAGTTAAACTCACAATCCATTTAAAGTTATTCTTTAAGTTTGGCTGATAATTGATTGTCAATGATCCCATTCCATATCGATAGTTCATGTTCTCTTGCCCCCCCATAAACACATTGAGTTGGTATGCTTCTTGAACTGTGCCAAACTCCGTTGTGCGTGATTCTGGAAACAATTGAAATTGGTTGGTTGCCAAATTTCCTAAAAAACTCAGATTCCAATATTTATTAGGTTTCCATTCTAAATAGGATTGTACATCCATGAAATTCATGGCATACGTTCCCTGCGTATTCAACGATTGTGTGAGCAACGAATTCGAATAATGACGGAAACTTAGAAGCCCAGAGAATTTCTTTCTAGAACCCTCAACAGACATTGAATTGATCATGGTTCCCAAACTCACTTGAGATTTAAAAGTATCGGGCTTTGTGTATTCAACATCCAATACAGAACTCATTTTATCGCCGTATTGCGATTCAAATCCCCCAGCGCTAAATTTTACACTTTTTACCAAATCTGGATTGATGAAACTCAATCCCTCTTGTTGACCATTTTGAACCAACTGAGGACGAATGATTTCAATATCATTCACATAAATCAGGTTTTCATCAAAATTCCCACCTCTCACCGAAAATTGTGACGACATTTCATTTCCTGAACTTACCCCGCCCAAAGTTTGAATCAACGATTCAATTCCTGATCCAATTGAGGGCGTGGCCCTTAATTCTTTGGTTTTTACTTCATCAATAAACGTTCCTTTGTTTCCCCGGTTAATCTCTATCGCCAACATTAAGTCGTCGCCCTGTCCTAATTTAATTGTATCCGTTTTTCTGATGAGGGACGTAGAAGTGAATTTGTGGCCGAAAACAAGGTCTTTGCCTTTGTAACCATGAACAATGAGAAGGTTGTTTTTAGAAGATATTTCAAAATACCCCAATTCGTTGGTGGAAGTTAGGAATTCTTCGGAGTCAAAAATATCGATGTTGTTTACGGGATTGCCGTTTTTGTCAACAACAACAGCGCTATAATTTGCTTGTGCAATTGAATTTCCATACAATACCAGCGAAAGAATGAAAATTACAAGTTGCTTCACAAGATAGAAACGAATTAAACCTTTTTTTATTTTGTAAGATTTACCAATTCAGAGATGGTTTGAGTTGGATTTTCAGATCCAAAAACGGTGTTGCCTGCAACTAAAACATCGGCACCACAATCATGTAAAAGGTTGGCATTGTTGAGTGCAACTCCACCATCAATTTCAATCAAAGTATTTAAACCTAAACTTGAAATCATTGCCTTTAATTCTTTGATTTTGTTGTAAGTGTTATCGATGAATTTTTGACCACCAAAGCCGGGATTGACACTCATAATGCAAACCAAATCACACAGCGGTAAAATGTCCCTCAATAAGGAAACAGGAGTATGCGGATTGATTGCCACTCCCGATTTCATGCTATTATTTTTGATTTCGCTTAAAGTACGGTGCAAATGAGTACATGCTTCATAATGAACAGTGAGAACATGTGCCCCAGCATCGGCGAATGTTTTGATGTAACGATCGGGATCTACAATCATTAAATGAACATCTAATGTTTTAGTAGCCTTTTCTTTCAACGGCTTCATTAATGGGAATCCAAATGAAATATTTGGAACAAAGACACCATCCATAACATCTACATGAAACCAACCAGCTTCACTGTTGTTAATCATTTCAATTTCTTCATAGAGTTTACCAAAATTGGCAGATAGGATAGATGGAGCAATAATTGCAGACATGCCACAAAATTAATCTTTACTTCTTGAAAGTAATCGTTCAATCAATTATTTTTTAATAACAAATGCAAATTGATGCACTGCATCGCCTCTTTTACATCGTGAACCCTTAGAATATGAGTTCCCTTGTTTAATGCAACCATATGTAAAGCAGTGGTTCCGTTAAGTGCCTCTTTGGGATTAATATTCAACGGTTTGTGAATCATACTTTTTCTGGAAATTCCAGTTAAAATAGGTTTTGTTAATGATAAAAATTCATCACTATGATTCAATAATTGATAATTGTGCTCAATTGTTTTGCCAAAACCATAGCCCAAATCAAGGATCCATTGTCTGATACCATGATGTTGAAACAACGTATCCTTTTCTTTGAAATATTGAAAGACTTCGTCCACAATGTTTTCATATTGTGGGTTATTTTGCATGGTTTGTGGGTCACCTTTTTTGTGCATTGCAATGTAGGGTGTACCGTATTTACTGATGATTTTCAACATTTCCGGATTGTACTCACCTGCGGAAATATCATTGATGATATGAGCTCCCGCGGCAATCGATGCATCCGCCACCGATGCATAAAATGTATCTACACTCAACCAAACTTCAGGAAAATACTGAGTAATTTTTTGAATAGATGAAATCAATTTTTCAATTTCATGTTCCGGACTTAATAGAGTTGCACCAGGTCTCGAACTTTGTGCCCCTAAATCAATGATACTTGCTCCATCGGAAATCATCGATTCAACCATTTTCAATGTATTGTTGAGTGAATTTGAACGGCTGCCTTCATAAAATGAATCAGAGGTTAAATTCACAATTCCCATAACCACGGGTGCTTGCAACGATAATTGACGATTTTGATATGAAATTGTTAAATGGTCCATTTTGGTTTGAATAAAAAAGGGAGTGAAAAACACTCCCTTTAAATTGTTAGATTATTTAATGACTTCGTCGGGATTGCCAACCATTTTCTCAGGTCGAACCCATTCGTTGAATTGTTCGTCAGTTAAAAGATTTAATGCAATTGCCGCCTCACGCAAGGTTGTTCCTTCTTTATGCGCTTTTTTCGCAATTTTAGCTGCATTCTCGTACCCAATATGTGTATTCAAAGCAGTAACCAACATCAAACTTTGATCAACCAATTGCTTGATGTTATCGTGGTTAGGCTCAATTCCAACCGCACAATTGTCGTTGAAACTCAAACAAGCTTGTCCCAACAAACGTGCACTCTGTAGCATATTGACAGCAATCACTGGTTTGAAAACGTTCAATTCAAAATGGCCTTGGGAAGCTGCAAACGATACTGCTACATCATTTCCTAAAATCTGAGCGCAAACCATTGTTAAGGCTTCTGGTTGGGTAGGATTCACTTTTCCTGGCATAATCGAAGAGCCTGGTTCATTTTCAGGAATATTAATTTCACCAATTCCACTTCTAGGTCCTGAACTTAACATTCTGATATCATTTGCAATTTTAAAGCAACTCATTGCTGCTCTTTTTAATGCGCCGTGCAATTCAACCATCGCATCATGTGCTGCCAGTGCTTCAAATTTATTTTCGGCGGTTACCAATGGTAAGCCAGTTTCTTTAGCTATAAGTTGAGCAACCAATTCAGCATATCCTTTAGGCGTGTTCAATCCTGTTCCTACAGCAGTGCCACCCAATGCCAACTCTGCTGCCGGCTTCAACGCTCTGTTGATTGCAGCAATTCCATTGTCTAATTGTGTTACATACCCACTAAACTCTTGACCCAAGGTTAATGGAGTTGCATCCATAAAATGGGTTCTACCAATTTTAACAATGTCTTTATATTCCCTTGCTTTATGTTTCAAGGTTGTCTTTAAAGCCTGCATTCCAGGTAACGTGTAATCAACAACTTGCTTGAATACAGCAATACTCATAGCTGTAGGAAAAGTATCGTTGCTGCTCTGACTCTTATTTACATCATCATTCGGATGAAGTACCTTGTTTTCATCAGTCAATTGTCCGCCTTGTTTCACATGAGCTCTGTTTGCAATCACTTCATTTACATTCATGTTACTCTGAGTACCAGAACCTGTTTGCCAAATAACCAAAGGGAATTCTTTGTCGAGCTTTCCTTCGATTATCTCATCGCATGCATCGGCAATGAGTTTATATTTTTCTTCCGATAAAACGCCCAATTTGAAATTCGCTTCAGCTGCGCATTTTTTCAAAACTCCAAACGCACGAATGATTTCAATTGGCATGCTTCCTTCCGGACCAATTTTGAAATTATTTCGGCTACGCTCTGTTTGTGCTCCCCAATAGGCATTTGCAGGTACTTTTACCTCGCCCATGGTGTCGTGTTCAATGCGGTATTGTATCATAACAGATGCAAAAATAACCTTATACAATCAAACAATGCATTCTATCATCGAAAAAGTTTTTCACCGCACTCAATCCTTCCTAGATTGTTGCTGTTGGTTTTGGTGACTGATGAAAAACTTGTGACTAAATGATTGTCCTTTGATGTAAACCTTTAATACGTAAAGTCCATCGCTTAATTCAGATATATCAAATTTAGATTCTTGCATTTGTATGTTTTTCAAATCTTTAACGAGTTGGCCATTTAAATTAAAGATTGAAATTTGGCTAGCTAATTCATTGGTTTTGATATTGATATAATTGTTCGCAGGATTAGGGTAACTTGAAATTTGTAATTCGCTATTTCCAAAAATATCAACGCGTGGTTCTATGGGTTGCTCAATCTCATTTTGAGACTTACAACCTTCCCATTGGCTGTATTTTTGTAAAGATTTTAAAATTTGCGTATTCAATAAATCCACATCCTCTTTCACTCCAGTTGGTTTAATATGACTGTTTCCAACACCTGAATGATCGGTAATGTAGATATAATCTCCACCTGTACCAGCAGCGAGATATTTCATACAAAATTCAGTCGACTGATCTATTCCACTAGCTGTAATGGGAATGATTTTGATGCCTTTGTTACTTGCAGCTTTGAGCAAATCTCTCATTTTAGCAGCATCTTGGGTGTGCGGCGGCGCATCTAAAATCAAAAATATAATTTTGGTTAAGGCCTTTTCATTCCATTCGAATTCTGTTAATGCAGCTTCTAATCCACTGTGAACCGCTTCAGGAAAATCGCCTCCGCCTCCGGCATATTGTTCAGAAATAAACGACACAACATCATCAATTCTATTGGTAAATGGCATGTTTTTGGTTAAATATTCGTCGCCTCGATCTCTATAAAATACAGAACTTAATCTGATCGGTGAGCATGGTGCAATCTTCTGGAACTGCAACATGACATCCATCAATTCTTCTTTTAAAAAATTGATTTCATCTCCCATAGATCCCGTTGCGTCTACTACAAAGCAGACATCTATATCTGATTTTGCCACAACTTTTTCTTGAATCACAAATCGCTCATATCCTGTGCCAGTTGGCTTTATTTTCCCTAAATTGATGGTTTTATTTTCTACTGTAGCCTCAATAAAAAAGGTTTCATTGATTTTTTCCGATTTTTCAAATGGTTTGTACCAAAGTTCTACTTTTCCGCGGTTGTCTGTTTGCGATGTCCAACAGATTTCCCCTGTTTTCGTTTTGAGGGACACTTTTTCGCCAATGACCGGATTGCCCTTTTTATCATAGATTTCAACCCCAAATCGATGATCTATGAGGTAAATTCCCCAAATACTTTGAGCCGATAAAACAGCTTTATCTTGATGTGTCTGTTCAAACTTATACCAGTTTTCCAAATCATTCCAAATTCCAGCAGTTAAAATTTTGGCAGATCCTCTTCCTTCATTCTTCACCTTGAGTGCTGGCTTCTTGGAATCCTCAATTTCAATGGCTTCTGAAGCTGATCTCACCTTAGATGACGCCATTTTTTTGCCGTCTACACGCTTAGAGGTTGTTTCCATTTTTGCAGAAGTTGATTTTACAGGAATCGCCATCATTTCCATCGGTACCTTATCCCCAAAATCGTATGAAATAGATTCATCACTTGTTCTATCCGAAAGTGGAATTTCTTTATCAGTCAATGTTGTTTTTAAATCACTCATTAAAATTGAATCTTTGGTAACAACAGATTGAATTTTGGCAACATGCTTAGTGGGAACAATATATTTGAATTTTGAATCCAATTTGGTGAGCAATTTGGGGTTTTCTATCAGAACACCTTCAATTTTTTGAATTGAATTTGATTTTCTATTAAACATTTTAAGGGTGTAGCGACCGCCTTTTAGATGATTCAATTTAAATGCTCCTGATTCATTTAGAAAACTTGAATCTAGAGCCACTCCATTTGAGTCCAGAGCCCAAATTTGAATGCTGTCTTGGTGGTATTTGGGCTTTGATGTTGCTACATTTTTAGTTGATAGCCCCAATGCCATCAATCCAATGAAACTCGAAATTCCCCACGCTGTTTTGTTAAATGTGCTTCTCATATTTTAGGTTTTATGTTTATAAATCCAATTGCACATCAAAAGGTAAATGGAATATAAGATTTTTTTTTCAATTATCCAAATGAGCAACTAAGTGTATGATTGACAATTGCTGCGTTGCAATTTAAAAATAACCTATATTTGCAACCTATTTATGGCAGATAAGAAGTTTTTAGATGCATTGAGTTACCATGCCGATGGTCGCCCAGGAAAAATTGAAGTAATTTCAACAAAACCCACACAAACACAGTTTGATTTAGCGCTAGCATATTCTCCTGGTGTGGCAGAACCTTGTTTGCGCATTGCTGAAAATGTAGATGATGTTTATAAATATACGGCTAAAGGGAATTTGGTTGCAGTGATTTCTAACGGAACAGCAGTTTTAGGCCTAGGCGATATTGGGCCGGAAGCTTCAAAACCGGTGATGGAAGGTAAGGGCATTCTTTTCAAAATTTTTGCCGATATTGATGTGTTCGATATTGAATTAAATTGCAAGAGTATTGATGAGTTTGTGAACACCGTAAAAGCCATGGAGCCAACTTTTGGTGGAATTAACTTAGAAGATATCAAAGCACCTGAGAGCTTTGAAATCGAAGAAAGGTTAAAAGCTGAACTTAATATTCCTATCATGCATGATGATCAGCATGGAACAGCAATCATCTCAGGAGCAGGATTGTTGAATGCTTTGAGAATTGTTGAGAAAAAAATAGAAGATGTTCGTTTGGTTGTGAATGGTGCTGGTGCCTCCGCAATTGCTTGTACAAAGCTGTTTGTGTCCCTCGGAATCAAAAAAGAAAATTTGGTCATGCTCGATTCTAAAGGTGTTCTTAGAACCGATCGCGATGATTTGGATAAATATAAAATTCAATTTGCAAGTAACCGCGATATTCATACATTAGAGGACGCTTTGAAAGGGGCGGATGTTTTTGTGGGACTGAGTAAAGGGAATATTTTGTCGCCAGAAATGATTTTATCGATGGCAAATGATCCAATTGTGTTTGCAATGGCGAATCCAGATCCTGAAATCGACTATAATTTGGCAATTCAAACCCGACCTGATTTGGTGATGGCAACTGGAAGAAGTGATTTTCCAAATCAGGTAAATAATGTTCTCGGATTTCCATTTATTTTCAGAGGTGCACTCGACGTTAGAGCAACAGCAATCAATGAAGAAATGAAATTGGCTGCGGTTCGAGCGATTGCCGATTTGGCACTCGAACCCGTTCCTGAAGTGGTGATGATGGCGTATAATGAAGGGAATATGGCGTTTGGTAGAAATTATATCATTCCGAAACCTATGGACCCAAGATTGCTCACCACCGTAGCGCCTGCAGTGGCGAAGGCTGCAATGGATAGCGGTGTTGCCAAGTCGCCAATTACTGACTGGGATGCTTACAAAGATTCGCTCAGAAAGAGATTGGGAATTGACAATGATTTTGTGAATCGTTTGATGACCAAAGCTAAAAAAGATCCAAAGCGCGTTGTTTTTGCTGAAGCAGATAACGTAAGAATCTTGAGAGCTGCTCAGGCTTGTGTTTCTGAAAACATTGCAAAGCCAATACTCTTGGGAAAACCAGAAGTCATCAATCGCTTGCTTGAAGAAAACAGCATTGAAATTCCAAATGTTACCATCATAGACCCAAGAAGAGAAGACGAGCAACGGTCGAAATACGGTAAAATTTTGTTTGAAAAACGCGCCAGAAAAGGGGTTACCTATTATGAGGCAGAATATCAAATGCGCAATCGCAATTATTTTGGCTCAATGATGGTAGAATGCGGAGACGCCGATGTGTTTATTTCCGGACTCACGCGAAGTTATCCATTGGCTTTAAAACCAGCATTAAGCTGCATTGGCATGAATGCTTCCTCCTCAAAAATTTCAGGCATGCATATCATGATGTCTAAATCTGGCCCAATGTTTTTTGCGGATACTACGGTCAATGTTTCTTACACAGAGGATGAGCTTTTTTGTATGGTGAATGACGTCTATCAAAGGGTAAAATCGTTCCAAATTGAACCCAGAATTGCACTCATTTCATATTCTAATTTTGGATCAAACTCGGGAGATGCTCCCAACATGATGCGAAAAGTGGTGAATCGTTTGCATCAAGAAAGACCTGAAATTATTGTAGACGGAGAAATGCAACCCGTTTATGCCACGAATGGCCAACTCAGGGAAAAACTTTATCCATTCAATAAATTGGGAAATAAAGCAGCCAATACATTCATTTTCTCCGATTTAAGTAGTGGAAATGCCGCATATCAATTGATGAGAACTATGGGTGGTGTAGATGCAATAGGGCCCGTACTCATGGGCTTCAATAAATCTGTTCATATTCTCCATCACAGTTCAAATGTGAGAGAAATCTTGAATATGGTTGCTTTGGGTGTTTGCGAAGCTCAAGATCGTTTAAAATAATGATTCAGGTTAAACTAATCGCGTTTAACTCGAAGGATTATTTTCAAACGTTGGGACTTCGTTATGAGGTTTTAAGAAGGCCTCTGGATTTGCATTTTATACCTGAAGATTTGGAACAAGAATTCACAGATGTTCATGTAGCTGCTTTTCATGAAAATAGGGTTGTAGGTTGTTTGATTTTAACGCGCATGAAACTGTCTGAAAAGATTCTAAAAATGCGCCAAGTGGCTGTTCATGACCGTTATCAGGGCAAAGGTATTGGGAAATTAATGGTTCAGTATGCTGAGAAATGGGCAATCGAAAATCATTTTGAAAAATATGAACTCCACGCACGAGACAATGCGGTTCTATTTTATTTGACGCTCGGATACCAAGTTATAGGAAATCAATTCGTGGAAGTGAACATCCCTCATTTCAAAATGATCAAATTGCTCTGATTTGAATCGGCAATTTCTGTAGGTTATTATTGGACTTTCTTCGAATTCCTAAATTGATTTCGCTCAAGATTCATATCTTTGTGAAAATCTATGAGTACAATTATCACAATTTTACAGTTTATTTTAGCCTTAGGGATCTTGGTTACATTGCATGAGCTTGGGCATTTTTTAGCTGCCAGAGCCTTCGGTATTAAAGTGGAAAAATTTTATCTATTCTTTGATGCGTGGGGATTTAAGCTCTTCAAATTTAAAAAAGGTGACACAGAATACGGTATTGGTTGGTTGCCGCTAGGTGGTTATGTAAAGATAGCCGGAATGGTGGACGAGAGTTTAGATACAACCCAAATGAAATCAGAACCACAACCTTGGGAATTTAGGTCCAAACCAGCGTGGCAGCGGTTGATTGTGATGGTTGGCGGCGTTGTTGTAAATTTAATTCTTGGAATTGTAATCATCACCGGGTTAACATACACCCAAGGTGATACGTTTATTCCCAATGAAGCGTTAAATTTGAAAGGCGGCGTTTACGCCGGTCCTGCGGCACGTGAAATGGGTTTCAAAACAGGAGATCATATTGTTGCTTTAAACGGTAAGCCTGTTGTTGATTTACTTGGAGAATTTGGAAATCCCAACTTCTTGGTTTCAGACAAAAAAGTAGTGTCTGTGAAAAGAGAATTAGAGGTTTGGTCAAAAGATATCCCTTCTTCTGTTCACAATACAATTGAGTTAGATACCAACATCGTGTTGCCCAATAATTTTGAGGAAATTATCACAAAATCGATCAAATCAGACATTCCATTCTTTGCACCAAGATATCAATTTGAAGTGAAACAAGTTGTTAGCGGTGGGTCTGCCTCCAAAGCCGGAATCAAAGAAGGAGATCGTTTTATTTCTATTGACAGCATACAGATTGGTTCGTTTTTTGAATTCAAGGAATTGTTAAGTAAAAAGGCTGGTAGAACATCTAGCTTCGCGGTGGTATCTAAAAATGGCGAAAAATCTAAAATGTACATCTCTATCACAGATGAAGGAACAATCGGTTTCCAACCGAAATTTTATGGTTTTGAAGGTTTAGAAAAAACCATTCAATACGGCTTAGGAGAATCTGTTGTGAAAGGAGTTGAAAAGTCGTTTACTTTAATCTCTGCCAACGCCAAAGGTTTGGGAAAAGTTGTTTCTGGCAAAACAAATGCTAAAAACTCTTTGGCCGGACCAATTGGCATTGCCCAAATGTACGGCAGTACCTGGGATTGGTTGAATTTTTGGTCGCTCACCGCTATGTTGAGTTTGGCTTTGGCGTTTATGAACATTTTACCAATTCCGGCACTAGACGGTGGTCATGTGATGTTTTTGATGTATGAAATGATCACACGCCGACCAGTGAATGAGAGAGTTTTGTATATCGGACAAGTGGTTGGAATGGTGATCTTGTTCAGCTTAATTGCATTTATTTTCTGGGTTGACATTGCACGTGCTTTAGGGTTTTAATGGACAATCCATTTGATTTTTTTCATTTAAATGCTTCATTGTCTATCGATATGAAGCATTTAAGGCAGCAATTTTTGCAAGTTCAAAGAAATGCACATCCCGACTTTGGAGACGGTCAAACCACCCACTCTGAAAACGCAAATATATATTATGAAATTCTGAAAGAGCCGAGCAGTAGATTGAAATGCTTGGTAGAAACTTTTTCCGATTTTTCTTTGAATGTCAATCTTTTGGATCCAGATTTTTTGATGGAAATGATGGATTTGAATGATGAAATTGATGAAGCAATCGCTGGAAACAACACAAAAAGATTGTCTGCTGAAAATCAATTGAATGATTTGAAGCTTGAATTGGATGATGCCATGTTATTGTTGACAGAAAAATGGGAGAGTGGTGAATATGCAATCAATGGTTCATCTTATGAGCAATGGTCAGATCATGCATTGTGGTACCAGAAATATAAATATTGGCTTCGTTTAAGAAAAAATTTAGACGGGGTCGAAGAAATGTAACTTGCAACTTGTAAATTCGAACAGATTTCTTATGCCAGAAAAACAAATTATCCGAAATCATGAAGATATTCTATTGGT
>CAZYBT010000023.1:4635-29454 GCA_964645755.1 uncultured Rhizobium sp. | reverse complement strand
GTAGCACCAAAAACGGAAGAGAATCTCACAGTAAACGTCTTGGCGTGAAAATTTTTGGTGGACAAATTGTTCAAGCTGGAAATATCATTGTACGTCAAAGAGGAACCAAGCATCACCCAGAAGTAAATGTTGGTATTGGAAAAGACCATACCTTGTTTGCTTTGTCGAATGGTGTTGTGAAATTCAGAAAAGGTAAAGACGGAAGAAGTTTTGTTTCTGTAGTTACCCCACAAGCCCAAGCTTAAAAAACAATTAAATTTTGAATATAGGGCGGTATTTTTATCGCCCTTTTTTATTATAAACCTACAATGAACAACCAACATACAAAATTCCCCTTCGATTCATTAACCGAAATGAATGAAATTGTTTTACCAAACGACACTAATACGCTCAATAATTTAATGGGTGGCAAACTGTTGCATTGGATGGATATATGTGCCGCTATTGCAGCTCAAAAACACAGCAATTCCATTGTTGTGACGGCTTCAGTTGATAGTGTTTCTTTCAAAGAAAGCATTCGTTTGGGTGATGTGGTTACCTTAACCGCATATGTAACAAGGGCATTTAATTCAAGTATGGAGGTTTTTATTGAGGTTTATGCAAACAGCATCCCTCGTGGTGAAAAAATCAAAAGCAATGAGGCATATTACACATTTGTTGCCCTTGATAGTCGTCACAGGCCTGTTAAAGTGCCAGAAATTATCCCCCAAAATGAAGAACAAAAATCTAAATTTGAAGGGGCATTAAGACGTAGGCAAGTTCGATTGATTCTTGCAGGTAAAATGAAACCTGAAGATGCCCAGGAATTGAAAAATTTGTTTGTATAATCGGTTATTTAATGAGTCCGATTTCCGTCAATCTTTGAATTAGGAACTCATTGGCACTGCAATCATCATATTTTTTCGGATGATCTAAATCAATACAATTTTCTAAGCAATCCAACCTAACCTCAGGTCTTGGATGAAGGAAAAATGGGATACTAAAGCGTGGTTCATGCCATTTTGACTTTGGAGGATTCACGACTCTGTGTGTTGTGCTCTTCAACTTATCATTTGTTAATCGCTCCAACATATCACCAACGTTAACCACTATATGGTCTTCTACTTCCGTTACCCCAATATAATTGCCTTGTTTATTTAAAACCTCCAACCCATCGGCACTCGCACCAACCAAAAGGGTAATTAAATTGATGTCTTCATGTTCCCCAGCTCGAATGGCATCTTTAGGATCTGAAGTAATTGGCGGATAATGAATTGCTCTTAATATACTGTTGCCATTCCAAACCTTAAGATCAAAATAATTTTCATCTAAATTCAAGTACAAAGCTATTGCACGCAACATTTCAACCCCTGTTTTTTCAAGAGCTTTATAGATTTTTTCTCCATAAATATTGAAATCAGGAATCTCTTCAACATATTTGTTTTGAGGGAAATTGGGCGCATTGGAATCTGTTGGATCTATATATTGACCAAAATGCCAAAATTCCTTCAAGTCTCCAGCATTGCGATTCTTGGCATGCTCTTTTCCAAATCCAGTGTATCCTCTTTGTCCACCACCATTGGTATCATCGTATTTTAACTTTAGATGTTCTTCTAAATGAAAAAAGTCTTGTACACTTTTATAAAGGGCATTTAAATCATCTTTGGGTATCCCATGATTCCGAATTGCAACAAATCCAATATCTGAATATGCTTGTCCTAAATCAGCAACAAATTTTAATTTTTGTTCGCGGCTACCACTGGTAAAATCAGAAAGGTCGAGTTTTGGAATTGCGTCCATAACGCAAAAATACAATCACGAATTGATATTGTGAAAATTTCAGAAAGAATGTTGTTCTTTTCCTGCACTTTCCTCCAAAATGATATTGATTGAAGTAGGATCAGGTGCATTGTTTGAAATACAAACACTGTTGATGGTATTGAGTTGGCTTAGATATTCTTTCCAAATAGGATTACTATCTAAGTTATTTTCAATAAATAACTTAGTGCTTGAGCTGCATTCGTTGTAATGGTATAAAATGAGATCTTTTTTGGTAATATTTTTCATCATAAGCCTGACGTTAATGTATTTATAACGTCAGACTTTTGAATTTATTTTACTTTCACAGTATTTTTTTGCATCATTTTTCTAAGGTTCAGAATTGCATAGTGCATTCTACCGATGCAAGTATTGATATTTGTGTTTGTGATAACGGCAATTTCCTTGAAACTTAAATCAGCATAATTTCTCAAAACCAATACCTCTCTTTGCTCTTCAGGTAGTTCCCAAATCCATTTTCTAAGCATGGTCATTTCGTCAATATGGATGTGGTGTTCCTCTTGACTTTTCTCAAAAATTCCAATATTGTTGAGAATGTCGTTTCCTTCGCTATCTACAACAATTGGCAATCTTTTCCTTTGACGAATGGAATCAATGCACATGTTGCGAGAGATTCTCATGGCCCATGGTAAAAATTTATCTTCATGATTGTATCTACCGGCCTTGATTGAATGAATGATTTTAATAAATGTTTCCTGGAAGATATCTTCAGCTATGTATCTGTCGCCCACAAGCGCATAGATACTTGAGAATATACGATTTTTATGTCGTTTTAACAAGGTTTCAAATGCACCTTGGTTGCCGTCGATGTAATGCTTAATCAAAACACCGTCTGGAATCATTGCTACTGCCATAATAAATACTCCTCCTTTTAGGTTAAACTTAGTAAATGATAAAAAAGTTTTTAGAGTATTTGTGTAGCGATAGGCGTTTTGTTCTTAGTTTGAAAACGCAATAAAGGCTATATTGTTGTTAAAAACAAATTTTTGACAATAATATTTTGAATTTTTTTGAAATTTATTTTAAACCGTTGATGAAAGATTTGGCATCCATACGCGATTTTCCTTGTAATTGAAGGGTTTTTATCTCTATATAACCGTCTGCACATTTCAGGAATATTTTTTTATTTGCGATAAACATGCTTGAATTGTCGATGGAATGAATTTCTTCATTGGTAATTTCTGATTCAAAAATTTTCATTTCTCCCCAAATCGTATCGATCCATGCTGCCGGATAGGGCGATAACCCGCGAATTTTATTTTGATTGTAAACGAATCCTTCCGAAGGTTCAATTTTGCAGAAATCTCGATTGAGTTTGGGAGCAATTTTCATCGTTCCATCGTATTTTTGGGGGAAAGTACTTACCGAATGTCCTTCTTTTTTAATCTTTAATAAAGAATGAATCATCAATTCCGCACCAACAACCATCAATTTATCATGCAAAGTTCCTCCGGTTTCTTGAGGGGTTATTTCAACCTCAAGTTGATCAATCAAATCACCCGTATCAATTTCATGTTTTAGAAAAAATGTGCTCACGCCTGTCTTTGTCTCACCTTGAATAATTGCATGTTGAATAGGGGCAGCACCTCTATAGTTTGGAAGTAAGGAAGCATGTAAGTTGATTGTACCCAACTTTGGCGCCGACCAAACAAGTTGGGGCAACATTCTAAAGGCAATGACAACCCCTAAATCTGCATTTAAATTGTTAAAATCGTTTAGAAATTCAGGATCTTTGAGATTTGTAGGTTGTAAAACAGGAATGTTCAGCTTCTCCGCCATTAATTTGACATCACTTGATTTTAATTGTCTACCTCGTCCAGCCGGTTTATCGGGTGCCGTAATCACGGCAACAACATTCAATCCTTCCTTCACAATTTTTTCAAGTGAATGTGCTGCGAATTCCGGTGTTCCAAAAAAGACAATTCTCATAATCTGCAAATTTACACAAACTTATTTCTGGAAATTTGCGAAAAATGAGAAAACTTTCAGTCATATTTTCTTGTCTATGTAAAGAAACGTGCAATTTTTGAACGAAATTTGTGCTATTCCATGTTTGTAAAAAGACTATTTATCAGCATCTTGCTTCTCATTTGTGCCAACTTTACGCTGGCTCAAACTGAAGTTTTTGTTGAAAATAAAGGTCAATTCCCCGCTAAAGTCAAAGCTTTCGCAGCACTGAATATTGGTAATTTATGGGTTTGTGAAGATGGTCTGTGGTTTCATTTTTGGAATACGGATAAAATCATGGAAATTCATGATCGGGCTATAGAGTCATCTACAATTCCATCTCACGCAGTTCAATTTAAATTTCGCGATGCTCAGTTTAAAGACATTGAATTTGGTGGCTCCAAAAGCCAAGATTATTTGAATTTCTTTTTGGGAAAATCTTCAAATCATTGGGCGACCAATATATTCAAGTATTCTAAAATTGTGGTAAATCAAATTTATGAAAATTGCGATTTAGAAATTATTGCCACCCAAAACGGAATAAAATACAATTGGATCTGTAGTCCCTCAAAATTAAAAGAACTAGAGGTTGAAATTAACGGGGCCGAAATTGAGCTGCTAAACTCAACAACGTTGAAATTTAAAACATCAATTGCAAGTTGGGAAGAATCAATTCCTTTAGTTTACGATAAAAATAGCCCTAATCAACCCATTGATTGTAAGTATGTTCTTGAGGGAAATAAAATTAAATATCAAATCAACTCGAATATTAATGGCAGAAAAAAGAAAATAGTCGTAGATCCGATTTTAGTTTTTAGTTCATATAGCGGTTCGCGTGCCGATAATTTTGGTTGCACGGGAACTTTCGATGATTTGGGGAATGGATATTCTGGTGGAACAGTTTTTGCCGCAGGTTTGCCAACAACAACCGGTGCTTTTCAAATTAAATTCGGAGGTGGGAAACCTGAAGATTTAGGATATGGAGGAAGCAGAGATGCTGCAATTTTAAAATTTAACTCTAGTGGCTCAGCTCTTTTGTATTCAACTTATTTGGGTGGATCCGATAATGAACAGCCTCACTCAATGGTGGTGGACTCCTTATTCAATTTATATGTTATGGGAACCACAAAAAGTATTGATTTTCCTATATCTACAAATGCTTTCGATCCAACTCACAACGGTTCATATGATTTTTTTATCACAAAATTCAGTCCTAACGGCACACAAATTCTCGGAAGTACATTTTTTGGAGGCTCAGGTCAAGATGGGGTTGGAGCCGATAGAAGCGTAAATCCGGTTGACGATTATCCATTGATATACAATTATGCAGATGAATTTCGTGGTGAAATTATTACCGATAATCAAAATGTATTTGTTTGTGGTAGCACCTTCTCCGATAATTTTCCCTACAATGGAACTATAAATTTGAGAACTGTTGAGCAAGATGCCGTAGTTTTTAGTCTCAATGCCCAATTGAGTGGTTTAAATTGGTCCC
The DNA here is from genome assembly GCA_964645755.1 of uncultured Rhizobium sp. Taxonomy (GTDB): domain Bacteria; phylum Bacteroidota; class Bacteroidia; order NS11-12g; family UBA955; genus VMCP01. Next base: position 24,194 of record CAZYBT010000023.1, on the reverse strand, counting down.
AAATATTAGGTGATAACGATAAATTTTTTGATGCGTATTATGGCTTATCACTCGGAAAAAATAATGATTTATATTGCGCTGGTGGTTCAAATTCTAAATATATTAAGTCAATTTTTGGCACCAATTGGATCAATGCACCTATTGGTGATGTTGACGGAATTTTGGTTCGTTACAACAAGTTCAATGGTTCATTTCTTTCAGGAAAATTCTATGGAACATCAAATTACGAACAGGCATACTTTGTTCAAACAGATTTATCAGGAAATCCATATATTTTCGGTCAAACCGAAGGTAATTTGTCTATCGTGAATTCGCGATTCAGTCAGCCAGGAACAGGTCAATTTATAACCAAGCATAGCCAAGATTTGAGCCTCGTGATGATTCAAACCACCTTTGGCGCTAATGGCAACTTGCCCAATATAAGTCCATCTGCTTTTCTAGTCGACAGATGTGAAAGGATCTTTGTATCTGGTTGGGGTGGAACCACCAACACTGCATTGTATGATGTGAATACGGGTAATCCCAAAATTCATCGCAACAAAGGAAATACAAAGAATTTATCATTAACATCTGATGCCATTCAAAAAACCACTGATGGAAGCGATTTTTATGTGGCAGTATTCTCTAAAAATATGTATGATTTGGCATTTGCTACCTATTTTGGTGGGGTAAGCACAGGTACAAAGAAAGCTGAGGAACATGTTGATGGAGGAACGAGTAGATTTGATAAAAAAGGGATTATTTATCAATCTGTTTGCGCAGGGTGTAGGCAAAATGGATTGTTTCCTACAACTATTGGTGCATATAGTAGAACCATGAACAGTAACAATTGCAACAATGCTCTTTTTAAAATAGATTTTGAAAACCTGAATAAAAAACCGTTTATGAATGATACATTCATTAAAGTTACGGCAACTGAAAATATTGCTTCTATTCACATCGCTTATGATAATGATGTTTTCGATACCGTAAAATTATTGTATAAATGGATCAACAAAGGTGGAATGTTGGGTGCTGATACTGCAATAGTTACCACATACAGTGCCATCAATCATGCTAAACTCAGTCTAAACTGGAAAACTACCTGTAGCAGTTATTCCAAGGATACTGCTAAATTAATTGTAACGGTAATTGACTGTGGATGTCCACAACCAGATACAACCTATACAATCTTGTCTATTTTAGTTGAGGAGCCACCTGTTGTGGTACCTCCAGATGCAATTTGTGTGAGCTTTGACCGACAATCTTCACAAATGAAAATTTCATGGCCACAATCAACCATTCCAACACAATTTTTCAAATACTTTTTGCTCCAAAAAACGAGTCCAACAGGTATCAAAACAATCATAGATACCATCTATAATAATTTGGCATCTAATTATTTAGATGCAAATGTTGTAAATCCTCAAGCAAATAACTATTGCTATGAATTAATTGGAGTCAACGTTTGCGATACCCGGGTTTATTCGACAAATAAATATTGCACTATCAGAGAATTAAACAATTTTATTGAACCAGTAAATATTTTGTATGCAACTGTTTTTGAAGACAAAAGGGTTGATGTTCGATGGGAAATGAGCCAAGAACCAGATTTTAAAGAATTTGAAATTTATAAATATCCTAAAAATGGAAATATTCCAAGTTTACCAAGTTTCGTCACAACCGATACTGCATTCAGTGATTCTAGTTTTAATGTCGATAAAGAGTCGTACTGTTACAGAGTGATGGTGGTTGACAAATGTGGACATATTAGTAAGCTAAGCAATCAAGGATGCAATGTAGTGATTCATGGTAGTGCAGTGGGCGCTCCGAAATACTACTTTAATTTAAACTGGGATGATTACTCTTCTTGGGATTCTGGTGTAGATTATTGGATTTTAGAACGTCAATATGCATCCAATCCATTCAGTGCTGTGTATTCCACAAACCAAAATCGATTTTTTACTGATGTGAATTTGGATTATGACTGGGGTGGTTATTGGTATAGAGCAATTGCACATGAAAAACCTTCAATGAGTAAGCGTAGTATTTCAAAATCTGAGAGTAATTGGATTTACTTATTTCAACCCCCTGAAGTATGGGTTCCAGATGCATTTACTGTTAACGATGATCATCTGAATGAAGTTTGGGGTACTGTTCCAATTTTTGCAAGAAAATACTCCATGAAAGTGTATGATCGATGGGGACAAAAAATTTGGGAATCCTTCGATAAAAAGAAACAATGGGATGGTACCATTGATGGAAAACAAGTTCCGGATGGTGTTTACGCGTGGTTATTAAATTTCGATGGATGGAATGAAAAACAATATCAAAAAACAGGAACAGTTATGATTATACACTAATCTTTTAAGTTGTTCTGCTTCCTAAATATTGAAGTAATTCCTCGAGTAGAGCGCAATCCATTCCATTCTCTTTTAAGATTGAAAGATCTTTTAAAGCTTTATGATTGTACGATTCAATTAAATCCAAACACATTTTATCCAATTCAATTGATTTCCAAAATTCAATGACCAAAGGAGCTTTTTGATGATCGTTTTGTAAAGAAAACAATTCAATATGCTGTTTTGGGAATAAACTCTGAGACTTTAAAAATAACCATGTTTTTTTACCTTGTAAAATATCTCCACCTTGTATTTTACCCGTTGATTCGGAATTTCCAAAAGTATCGAGATAATCATCCATCATTTGAAATGCCATACCCATATTTACGGCAAAATCATACAGAATATTACTGGTTTCAATATCGCAATTTCCAGATAGAGCACCACATTTAAGACTACAACCGAGAAGGACAGCTGTTTTAAATTGAATCATTTTTAAATAATGGTCAATTTCCACCTGTTCCATATTTTCAAAATCCATATCATTCTGCTGTCCTTCACAAACCTCCTTAGAAGTTTGAATGAATGCGTCGATGATATATTTTTTATTTGGGCCTTGATAATTGTGTAACAGTTCGAAAGCCATAATTAACATATTATCACCTGATAGGATAGCAGTGGGCATGTTCCATTTGATATGAACTGTATCATTTCCTCTGCGCAATTCAGCTTTGTCCATAATATCATCATGTACAAGGCTGAAATTGTGAAAAACCTCCATAACATGCCCAATTAGAATCCCATCATTAGGATTTCCATTTACGATTTGATTGCCAATCATGCTGAGCAATGGACGAATTCGTTTCCCACCTAAAGACATGATATAATTCATAGGATCATACAAATTACTTGGCTGTCCATGGAATTGGTTTTCTCCTAAAAATTGATTGTATCTAAGTTGAAGATTTACAATGTTATTCATTATTCGTATAAGATATAGTCTATTGTTCTGGTTAATGGATTTGCTGATTTCACTTTTACTGTGATAATGTCTCCCATATGAAAAGAACGCTTTGTTCTTTTTCCGATGAGTTTTCTTTCATCTTCTACATAGTAGAATTTATCAAATCGAATTTCACCAACTTTAATCAGTCCCTCAGCATGTAAATCCAAAACTGTGGCGTAAATTCCCCATTCCGTAATACCGGTAATTCTTGCGTCAAATATCTGTCCCTCATGTTGTTGCATCATTTCTGCCATTTTATACTTAACAGATGCTCTTTCTGCATCTGCAGCTTTTTGTTCCATGTTAGAAGAATGTTTTGCAAAAGATTCAATCGTTTCTTCTGAGTAGGGCGATTTTTGTTGATTTAAATAATTGAAAAGTAGCCGGTGAGCAAGTAAATCGGGATAACGGCGAATCGGAGAGGTAAAATGGGTATAAAAATCAAAAGCCAATCCGAAATGTGAGGTTTTATATGCCGTGTAAACTGCTTTTGCCATGGTTCTAATGGCCATCTGTTGTAAAACTTCCAATTCAGGTTTATTCTCAGCTCTTTCGAGCAATGAATTGAATGATTTTCTCATAACCCTCTCATTTTCAATTTGAATTGGATATCCCATAACCTTGCAAAACTTTGAAAATTCAATGAGTTTTTGCTGTGGTGGATTATCATGTGTTCTGTAAACAAATGGCAAGTTGGGAACTTTTAATTGATAAACAAACGTGGCAACTTCTTTGTTTGCAAGCAACATGTAAGTCTCAATCAACTTATGCGCATCGAATCTAAGTTTTTCATATACTTCAATCGGTGCACCATTTTTATCTAGTTTAAATCGAAGTTCTTTCGATTCAAATTTCAAAGCTCCATTCGAAAATCTTTCAACTTCATATTTTTTTGCGATGGTGTTGAGTAGTACTAATTCTTCAGAAAATTCACCAGATTGTGCCTCAATCTTTTCTTGAGCCTCTTCATAGGAAAATCTGCGGTTAGAATGGATGATTGTTTTACCAATCCATCTATCAATAATTTGGTATTCTGAGTTTAATGTAAACTCAACAGTAAATGCAAGTCGATCTTCTTTTGGACGCAATGAGCAAAGATTATTACTCAATTTTTCTGGTAGCATCGGAATTGTGCGATCAACCAAATAAACAGATGTAGCACGTTCAAATGCTTCTTTATCTAGCGCTGAATCTTGAATTACATAGTGAGCAACATCCGCAATATGTACACCAATTTTAATGGTGTTGTTTTCACAGAGTTCAATTGAAATGGCATCATCAAAATCCTTTGCATCCACTGGATCAATAGTGAATGTTGTGATATTCCTAAAGTCTCTTCTTTTAGCTATTTCTTTTTCAGGAATTGAATCGGGAATTGCTTCTGATTCTTCCAAAACTTCAACAGGAAAAATGGTTTTAAATCCAAATTCGCCCACAATCGCATGCATTTCAGTATCATTGTTGCCTGGATGTCCAAATGCTTCAATCAGCTTTCCTAAGGGGTATTTTGAATTTTGTGGAAAATCAACAATTTCAACCAATGCTTTTTGTCCATCAAGATCATTCGAAAAATCCCCAATTAATTTAACATCCTTGAATCCCTGGCGAGAGCTCAATAAAAAGGCATTATTCTCAAAAACATCAAGATATCCAACAACTTTTTGAGGGGATCTATGAACAAGTCTAATTCTAACAATATCAATTCGTTTACCTTTTTCTTTGTATTCACATTCTACAATGTCTTCAGGCAAAAGTTGCTTAATGAGAATATTTGGTATGGAATAAGATAATTGATTCTCTAAAACAACGAAATAATCTCCTCGGTTGCTCAAAATAAGCCTGCCAGTGAGCGTTTTTGATGGCCTAATGAAAGCAAATTGTCCCTTGGAAGGCTGAGTGATCAGTTTTTTTTGAGTGAGGGACAGAAGTGCCTGATAAACATCATTTTTATCGATGGATGCATCGTCGGGAATGCGCGAAAATATTCTTTGCGTGTTTAGCGCACCTTTTTTTGTATCTTCTAAAATTGCGAGGGTAATTCTTTCGGTAAAAGAAAGTTTTTGTTTTGTGCTCAATTGGTTTTGATTATTCGTAATAGTTCAAATCTTTGTGAAATGATTCTTCTACATGCAAAGTTCCCCAAATTGCGAGAGATACACAAATAAAACCAATAATTACTGCCGAATAATTTGCTGATTGCAGAGTTGATTCAAAAAATTCAAAGCCGCCCGTGATTAAAATGACACCACCTCTCACAAAATTTGGTACAGTTGCTGAAACTGTGCTTCTAATATTTGTTCCAAATTGTTCACTGGCATTGGTTACAAATAAGGCCCAATATCCGGTTACAGACCCCAATACAACAGCTAAAGATCTGTAATAAGTTGCACTTCCTTGAGGTCCAAATAAATACACGGTCGAAATTACGGCAATCCCAATTAGGTTGAACAGAATGACTTTTCTTCTACTTTTAAAGAGTTGAGAGAGTAAGCCGCTCATTAAATCACCCAACGATAATCCCACATAACTCCATAATACCATTTCCTTGCTCGGAACAATTTTGGCCACTTCAGATGGTAAAAAACGATGTGATAATGCTATTAAAACTCCAACAACAAACCACACTGGCAATCCGATGACAATGCATGCTAAATATTTTTTAAATGTAACCCAATTTTTAAATAAACTTAAAAATTTACCTCTTTTTACATCAGATTTACTCAAATTTTCGAACATGCTACTTTCAAAGGTGCTGGCTCTCAGTGCCAAAAGGACCAATCCGAGACTTCCTCCTACAATGTAAGCAACTTGCCAGTTTGCAATTGGCTTTCCAATTAATCCAGAAATGAACTGTCCAATTACATCTCCATGATTTGAGACAATAAAAGCAACAACTGCACCCAAGGCTCCAAATGTAACGATGATCATGGTACCGATTCCTCTTTTCTTGATAGGCATTAATTCAGCAACCAATGTAATCGCAGCACCCAATTCCCCGGCTAGCCCTAACCCGGCAATAAAACGCCACATTTTGTATGCCCAAAGAGTTTCAACAAAGGCATTGGCAATGTTGGCTAAAGAATAAATGAGTATGCTTCCAAATAAAACAGAAACTCTTCCTTTTTTGTCACCCCAAATGCCCCACAATACACCTCCGAATAACATTCCGGCCATCTGCCAGCGAAATAAAACTGTTTCGTAGGTAGAAAAATCGATATTGAGTGCTTCTAAACTTTCTTTTTTTATGATGTTGAAGAGTATAAGATCATAAATGTCAACAAAATAGCCTAAAGATGCCACAATGATTAACAATACAATATTTTTCTTAGTTTTAATTTCAGATTTCATTTTGATTTGGAGTTATTCAAATAAACACATTATTCTGTGAATCAACAAATAAACATAGATCACTCTTGCAACAATTCAGAAATATATTGACATAATATTTCCAAATATTTTTGGTCGATATCGTCAAAATAATCGAAGTGTTCACTATCTACATCCAATACACCCCAAATGACATTGTTTTTCCATATGGGTACTACAATTTCGCTATTCGATGCACTGCTACACGCAATATGTCCCTCAAAATCGTGAACATTTGATACAACAATAGTTGCTTTTATTTCCCAAGACTTACCGCAGACTCCTTTTCCATAAGGTATTTTTGTACAAGCGGTTGGACCTTGAAAAGGGCCTAGAATCAGTTCGTTTTGTTCTACGCGATAAAAACCAACCCACCACCAATTAAAAAGTTCTTTCAATAAGGCTGCTGCGTTACTTGTGTTTGCAATCCAATCGACTGAAGGGTCTGAAATTCCCTGCCAATACGAAATCATAGTTTGGTATTTCTCTTGCTTTGATAGATGTTCGTGCTTTTTGGGTTCAATGTTTGTCATCTGAATTTTAGTTAATTTGGTTGCAGTTTACAAAAAAACGCCAATAGTTTGGATATTCTGACATAACTTGCAAGTTTATTTGGAAAAGAAAGCGAGATGGAAGTTATAAATTCAAAACAATTTGATGTAGTTTTTACATTTGTGAAACACCAACATTTTGGTGTTTTGATAGAGGCAAATGCAGTTCAGTTGTTAGAGAATGGAAAGCCTTCGCTTACTTATCAGCGAATTAGAGAGAAAAATAGCGACTATTTTAAATTAGACGACAGGCAAAAAGCGGCTGTTCAACTCATCGAAAATTTCGAGGTTGAGGCCCTAATGAAGAAATTTTACACGGGTACTAAAAAACTTAAACCTGCAGATTTTCTCCAAAAACAACTAACCCCCGAAATTTTAAAGCAAATTCGTGCCTTTATCGAACGTCAATTGGTTCAAATTTTGAATATTGTTAAAGACTATCAGTTGTATTGGGGAGGTAAAACTGGTGAACCTATGGGTAGTTTGGTTTCTTTTATCAACGAACCTGCATCGGTCTTGTTTCATTTCAGACGCGATGAAACAGGGATGAATTATTTTGCCACTGTAAAACATCAAGATAGAAAAGTGAACTTTTACAATAATGAAAGTGAACTTTTGGTGAATAAGCCTGCTTGGCTCCTCACAGATAATCAATTGCTCTTTTTTAATGATAGGGTTGACGGACAAAAAATTAAGCCTTTTCTGACAAAAAAGTATATTCATATTGAACCCAATCAGGAATCTGTTTACATGCAGAAATTTGTGCTTCCGCTGCTCGAAAATCACGATGTTTATGCAGTTGGCTTCGATATTGTGACGGAACAATTGGATGTACAACCAGTTTTGAAATTGTCGAAAGTTTGGGATAAAGACAGCCATATTGTTTTGTATTTCAAGTATGGAGACTGGCTATTTCCATACCATGTAAACAAAAGGGTGAATGTTTCACTGGAGGAGAAGAACGGTGAATTTACGTTTCATAGAATTCGTAGATCGTATCAGATTGAAAATGAGAAAATTTCAATTTTAAAAGAACTTGGTTTAGAAGTGAATCAAGGAAGTTTATTTTCTGTCCCTCTGGAAGAAGGGTCTTATTCATTGATTCAATGGCTCAATGAACACCACGAGGAATTACTCCGGAAAGGGTTTAAAATTGAGCAAGATTTCACAGAGGTAAATTATTATCTAGGTAAAATTGAACTAAAAATAAAAGTCAATCAATTTGAAGATTGGTTTGATGTAATGGCCATCGTGAAATTTGGAAATTTTGAAATTCCTTTCAGTCGCTTAAAAAATAATATCCTTCAAAAAAAGAGAGAATTTGTTTTGCCTGATGGTTCAATTGCAATTCTTCCCGATGAGTGGTTTTCAAGGTTTAGTCAAATTGTAAATTTAGCGGAATTTGACGATAAATCCTTGCGTCTAAAAAACATTCATGTTGGTTTGTTAGATGGAATCCAAGATTTAATGGAGGAGGAACTGCCAAAAACAAAATGGAACGAGATTCTAGAAACTGATGAGTTACCGGATTACGAACTTCCAACTGATTTTGTTGCAGATTTGAGGGAGTATCAAAAAGAAGGATACAACTGGATTCGCTTTCTTTTGGATAATAAACTAGGTGCATTACTCGCTGATGATATGGGATTAGGTAAAACAATTCAAACTTTGGCGGTCATTCAATCCTTATCAAATCATCAATATCAACCCAACGCAGTTCATCATAAATTGAGTCAACTAGAAATTGATGGAATATTACACGGCACAGTAGTGATGCCTGCTAATCAATTTTACCATGGACCAACGCTTGTAATTTGTCCAAAATCATTGTTATACAATTGGAAGGCAGAAGCGAATAAATTTTGCCCAACCATGAAAGTGTTGAAATACAATGGCATCCACAGACATAAAATTATTCCAGAGTTTTCTGAGGTAGATGTGGTGATTATGAGTTATGGAACAATGAGAAACGATATCGAAATTTTGAAATGCTTTGAATATCGTTGTGTTGTATTAGATGAAAGTCAAGCCATTAAAAATCCTAGTTCTCTCACTGCAAGGAACCTATTGAAGCTCAACGCTAGGAATAGAATTGCACTCACAGGTACTCCCATTGAAAATACTTTATTGGATATTTGGAGTCAAATGAATTTCCTGAATCCTGGTTTGCTTGGAAGTTATACCTTCTTTGAGAATCAATTTATCAAGCCAATAGAAAAATCTTCAAATGTTCACAAAACAGAAGAGCTAAGAAAATTCATTGATCCATTTGTATTGCGAAGGACAAAAGGCCAGGTGGTGAAAGAATTACCGCCGAAAATTGAGAAAATTCACTATTGTGAAATGAGTCCTGAGCAAGAAGAATTGTATGAAAAAACTAAATCGCAATATCGCAATGAAATACTGAATCATGTGAATCAAGTAGGTATTAGTAAGTCGAGATTGAAAATTTTTAATGGGTTGATGCATCTGCGTCAACTCGCCTTGAATCCCTCATTAAAAGAAGAAAATTATGAGGGAGGAAGCGGTAAAGACGATGAGATTTCTCGCATGTTGGTTAGAGCAATCGAAAATGGTCATAAAATATTGTTGTTTTCGCAGTTTGTGGGCTACTTGAAAAACATTGCTCAGTTATTAAAAGAGTCAAAAATTAAATATTGTTACCTTGATGGTTCGATGGATGAAAAAGAAAGAGCCCAACAAATTGATTTATTTCAAAATACACCAGAAATCAAAGTTTTTCTGTTGAGTTTGAGGGCGGGGAATAGCGGTTTGAATTTAACTGCTGCTGATTATGTGTTTCTTGCCGATCCATGGTGGAATCCGTTTACCATGAAACAAGCAGAAGATAGAGCTCATAGAATTGGACAAAATAAAACGGTGATGAGTTATAAATTCATTACTAAAAATACTATTGAAGAGAAAATTCTTGCATTACAACTCAAGAAAACCAAACTTGCAGAGAGTATTATTCCAGATGAGGATGTACTCATTACAAATTTGAATATTGAAGAATTAGAAGAATTATTAAATTAAGATGTTTGGATTATCTGACAATACTGCTTGGATGAAACTGTTTAAAGACAGTCATCAAATCAATGGATTAAAAAGGATCCAAAATTTATTGAATCAAAAAGTAAAAAATGGCGAGTTGTTTTTTCCTCCGCAGCATTTAATTTTAAATGCATTTGAAAAAACAGATTTCGACAATGTGAAAATTGTAATTATTGGTCAAGATCCTTATCATGGTGTAGGTGAAGCAAATGGACTTGCTTTTTCGGTAAACGACGGAGTGAAAATTCCTCCTTCATTGAAAAATATATTCAAAGAAATTGAAACAGAATTTGACTGTACCCCAATAAATTCGGGCAATTTAACTTCATGGGCTGAACAAGGCGTATTTCTGTTAAATACAATTCTCACTGTGGAAAAAAACAAGCCTTTGTCGCACCAAGGAATAGGTTGGCAGGCTTTTACAAGCTTTTGTGTGGCCAAAATTTCTGAAAAACATGAAAAAATAATATTCTTTTTGTGGGGAAGTAATGCCATCCAAATGACACAGTTTATTGACGAAACAAAGCATATAGTTTTGACCTCTGTGCATCCAAGTCCTTTGTCGGCACACAAAGGTTTTTTTGGAAATAATCATTTTAAAAAAGCAAACAAATTACTGCGTAAAATGGGTAAAGAACCTATCAATTGGACGCTTTCTCAAGTGTGAATATGTTTCTTGATTTGGAAACGAGTAATTTTATAGTTTTGAAAAGTGGAAATGCCAATTTCAATTAAAGACGCAACGATTTACCAAGGCAAAATCCCTGTGCTACAGTCAATTTCTTTGGATGTACACGAAGGAGAGTTTGTTTATTTGGTAGGCAAAACGGGTTCAGGAAAATCTTCGTTACTGAAAACACTTTATGGAGAAATTCCATTAAATGAAGGTTCAGCCACCATTTCTGAATTTAATTTAAATGGTTTAAAACAAACCCAAATACCATTTTTAAGAAGAAAGTTGGGTATCATCTTTCAAGATTTTCAATTGCTGTCAGATAGAACTGCACTCGATAATTTGCTGTTTGTACTCAAAGCCACCGGTTGGAAAAATAAATTTGAGATGAAGGAAAGAGCGATGGAAGTTTTGGAGAAGGTAGGGTTGCAAACAAAATATTACAAATTCCCAAATGAACTGAGCGGCGGTGAACAACAACGCCTGGTAATTGCGAGATCATTGCTCAATAATCCAAAGGTAGTATTGGCCGATGAACCCACTGGGAATTTAGATCCAGAAATTTCGGATGATGTGATGTATTTACTCCAGAAAATTTGCTCTGAAGGAACATCCGTAATTATGGCTACTCATGATTACAGATTGATTCAAAAATTTGGAGGTACAATTTATCAAGTTAAAGATCAAAAATTAACCCGAATTACGGATTTTGCTGATTTGAATTGGTAATTTTAAATTGTCTCAAATAAAAGTTTTTGCTCACCTTCGTATGATTTATTGCTTCAATAATTTTTGCCTTTTTTTGATCTTTTTTTAGTATTGTCTTTCTGTTCAAAGTTTCATCATTATTGAGTTCATCGGTTAAATACCATGAATATTTATTCGCATTTATTGAGAACTCCTTTGGATTGATGATTTTATACTTAGTTTTCGTTTTTCTAACCAATTGGTTGTATTCACTAAAATTTTCAAATAAAACGTTGTTGGAAGTGATGATCATTCCCTGATCGGAAACCAATCTCCGTTTTTCTACAATGGAATCAATTTCGTTCATTTTCTCCCTTAACCGGTTGAAATCATAAAAACTATATGGAATTAAATAAAATCCAAGATTCCAAAAGCAAAAAAATATGCCGATGTAATGAATTCCTTTTAATGAGAATTGGCTAATGGACTGATATTGCCATAAGATCAGTAAAAATGGAAGCATGACCATGAATTCAGCGTTTCCAACTGAATAAAACGCAAAGAGTAAATGCATACTGAAAGCTGCAAAAAAAACATTCCTAAATTGAATTGTATTCAATTTAAACTTTGAACAAATTTGAGAGATGAATACAATGATTGATCGAATTTTAATCAACCCCAAAACAATACACACACTAACAAAAACCAAACTGACAATCCTAGTTTCAACTGAGAATAAAATTGGTTTCATGTCTCCATGAAATTGCAAAAATGTCCTTACAAAACTGATCGGTGTCATGATGAAATTCATTAAGCCCGGGGTTGTTTCTACTAAACCTTCCGAAACATCGTTGAAAGGCAATAGATACCAAGTTTTATGATAGAAAAACGCATAGCCGATATAAAAAAGGACAATAAATCCTATACTCATAATCAAATATTTCCATTTTGGTTTTTCGTTGTTTTGAGGGACAAAAAAGGCCAATAACCAAAATACATGAATCTGGTGGAACAATACTGCAATTGATAGTAATGTATATCCCAATCCCCATTTTTTTTGTAAACAAGCGTATGTCCCGCAAAGACTAAAAAACAAAGGAATGATATAGGTTTCGTTTTCACCCGAATATCTGATAAAACCAAAGGTAAATGAAACCAAAAAGAGAAGCCAAAAATTCATTTGATGGTATTCACTTAATTGATTTAAAATCAGATAGAAAATATAAAGTACAAGACCTGAAAAAAGTAAATTGATGCTTGAAAATAGCAAAATTGGTTCAATGGAGAGCTGACATATTTGAGAAACTTTTAAAATGAAAAACATAAATGGTTTGTAGAGGATATGATGCGGTGAAAAGAAATCACCTTTTAAAATCTCACAAGCATACCCCCAGCCATCTCCAGTGTGTTGCATAGGCATGAAAAACATGCGAATGACCAAATAAAGACAAATAAATATGAATGGGACTCTTCTCATACACGAACAAAAGTAATGAATTTAAATAGCATTGATTTTGCGAAATTTGCAAATCTTTTGTACGAAATTATTTTGGTTTTCAATGCACATACATGGAGTAAGGCATATCTTTGCAAAGTGGATCAACATCTCAATCACCCAGTCTTTCACTTAATGTCAGATATAGCCGATCAAATGGGCTACGAGGCATTTGTTGTTGGAGGTTTTGTGAGGGATATTTTTCTAAAAAGAGAGAACAAAGACATTGATATTGTGGTCATTGGCTCTGGTGTAGAATTTGCTCAAAACTTTTATGCGGAGTTAAAGGGAGATAAAAATATCAGTGTGTTCAAGAATTTTGGAACTGCTCAAATCAAATACAAAGATTTTGTAATTGAAATTATTGGTGCGCGAAAAGAAAGTTACCGAAAAGACTCAAGAAAACCGATTGTAGAGGATGGAAATTTGGTTGATGACCAAAATAGACGTGATTTTACCATCAATTCTCTTTATTTGTGTCTTAATAAAATCAATTTTGGACAACTTTACGACCCCTTTAATGGCATACAAGCGATTCAAGATAGAGTTATCAAAACACCCAATGATCCTGATATTACGTTTAGTGATGATCCTTTAAGAATGCTCAGAGCGATACGTTTTTCTGCTCGCTTAGGCTTTAAAATTGATTTAGAAACGTATGACTCTATTTGTAAAAATGCCCATCGATTAGAGATAGTTTCACAAGAAAGGATAACCGACGAGGTAAATGCAATGATTTTAGGGGATAAACCGAGTATTGCCTTCGATTTAATGTTTAAAACTGGATTGTTGGTTCAGTTTTTTCCAGAATTGGTTGCAATGCACGGAATTGAAGTCCGACAAGGAAAAGCCCACAAAGATAATTTTTATCATACTTTGCAGGTTTTGGATCAAACATGTGAGCTTTCAGAAAATTTATGGCTAAGATGGGCAGCAATTTTGCACGATATTGCGAAACCTGCAACAAAAAGATTCGATAATAAAGTAGGGTGGACATTTCACGGTCATGAAGACAAGGGTTCGAGAATGGTAAAAGGCATATTTAAAAGATTGCGATTGCCCTTGGATGAAAAAATGCGTTATGTTGAAAAGTTGGTCTTGATGCATCTAAGACCAATTGTTTTGTCGAAAGAAATTGTTACAGACAGTGCGGTTCGGCGTTTAATTTTTGAAGCTGGTGATGACATTCAAGACTTAATGAAGCTATGTAAAGCCGATATCACGAGCAAAAACGAGCTCAAAGTTGCCAAGCATATCAAAAATTTGGACTTGGTTTTACAGAAAATAGAAGATGTTTTGGCCAAAGATGAACTCAGAAACTGGCAGCCCGTTTTTACTGGTAATCATATCATGGAACTTTTTCGCATTCAAAATCCAAAACATATTGGCATGATCAAAGACGCAGTCAGAGAGGCTATATTAGATGGTATCATTCAAAATGAAATAGATGCATCAATTCAATTTGCAAAAAAATACGCCGATGAAATCGGCGTATCTCTAAAATAATATATATTTTAGTTATTCATTTGGTTTCGAAATTACTGCGTTTTTGTCCAGATTGCGGTTCTACCCATCATTGAAATTCCAACATACCCTCTTACATTTAGCTTGTCGCCTTTTTTTGTAATTTCACAACTGTACGTTTTTCCATTTTTAGGATCGTAAATTGTTCCACCGTTCCATTCTTTGTCATCTACATCAAAAGTAAAGTTATTCAAAATAATTAATCCGTTTATTTCTTTCGATCTTTTGGCTACATCGGGGTTCTGATCGTCAAGTTTTGGTTTGCCATTTTTCAAAGGCTCGCTTAACCAAATAATTTTGCCATAATACTTACCTTTAAATTTACCGTTATCGGCTTTGAAAATGTGAATTTTAGCGGTTCCCTCTTGGTTCAACCAATCGCCAAGGATTTCATCAGCATTTTGGGCATTCACATTTGTTGCGAATGAAAACATGAATGAAAGTAAGGTGGTGTAGATGAATGATTTCATATGATTTATCTATTATTTGTGCAATTAATCGAAACTTTCTCAAAAAACAAATCAACAAAACATAAAACAACCAATTTTTTTTGGCAATTTTGCAGTAACTATGTTATTAATCTCAAACATCAGACAAAATAAGGATGAAATAATTTCTCGTCTCGCAATTCGTGGAATCGATGCTGAAGCCATTATTCATGAAATTTTGAGCCTCGATGAACAAGCGAGACAAGCGAGAACCAAAATGGAACAAAATCAGGCCCAGGGAAATCAATTGTCGGCTCAAGTTGGGTCTTTATTCAAAGAAGGGAAAAAGGAAGAAGCCGAATCCATTCGTGTTGAATCTGTTCGTTTAAAAGAAGAGTTAAAAGCATTGGAAAAAGAGGTTGAAGAGAAGGAAGAAGCGCTTAAAAACTTAATTATTACGCTTCCCAATACCCCCAACGTAAGTGTCCCTCATGGAAAAGACACAGAAGATAATTTTGTCGTTTTAGAACATGGTACCAAAGTAAATTTGCCTGAAGGAGCGCTTCCACATTGGGAACTTGCGAGCAAATACGATATTATCGATTTTGAACTTGGTGTAAAAATCACGGGTGCAGGTTTTCCTGTTTATAAAGGCAAAGGGGCAATTTTTCAACGCGCGTTGATTCAATTTTTCTTGAACGAAGCTGGTGCAAAAGGATACATAGAAATTCAACCGCCATTAATGGTGAATTCCGATAGCGGTTATGGTACCGGGCAATTGCCTGATAAGGAAGGACAAATGTATCACAGTACGGTAGATGATTTGTACTTGATTCCAACAGCCGAGGTTCCTGTGACCAACATTTATAGAAATGTGATGTTAAACGAATCGCAACTTCCGGTGAAAAATTGTGCTTACACACCATGTTTTAGACGAGAAGCAGGAAGTTATGGGGCTCATGTTAGAGGTTTAAATCGTTTGCATCAATTTGATAAAGTGGAAATCGTTCAAATTGTAAAGCCAGAAAATAGCTATAATGTGCTTGAAGATATGTCTCAATATGTTCAAAGTTTGTTGCAGAAATTAGGACTACATTACCGCGTTTTGCTATTGTGTGGTGGTGATATGGGGTTCACTAGTGCAAAAACCTACGATATGGAAGTTTGGTCTCCAGCTCAGGAGAAATGGTTAGAATGTAGTTCAGTGAGTAATTTTGAGACGTTTCAAACGAACCGCTTGAAATGTAGATATAAGAATTCAGATGGGAAATCTGAACTTGCACACAGTTTGAATGGCAGTGCATTGGCATTACCTCGAATTGTAGCTGCACTTTTGGAAGCAAATCAAACCCCTGAAGGTATCGTTGTTCCGGAGGTGTTGCGAAAATATACTGGGTTTGATATGATCAATTAATCATGGAAAAACCAATTTACGTTCCAGATACTTTTGATTGGGATAGGGATATTTCAATTGAAGAATTGCTTCAAAATGTGATAGCGATCAAAGAATTTCCCAATCAATTAGCTAAAGTGTTATCTTCTATGAAAGAAGAAGATTTGATAAAGACTTATAGGGAAGGGTCTTGGAATATTCGTCAAATTATTCACCATTTAGCTGATTCACACATGGTTGCATTTATTAGAACCAAGCATGTGGTGTCACAGGATGTTCAAGAAATTCATCCATATGATGAAAATATGTGGTCGGAACAAGTTGATTATCATTTTCATCATGAAGCAAGTTTTATGATTTTATTAGGTGTTCATCAAAGATGGAGCTTATTCTTACTGGAATGCCTGAAAAATCCCACTGAACATCTCGCAAAATCCGTTTATCATACTGGCTCTAAGCGACATTTATCCTTAAGTCAATTAATAGCGCTATATGCCTGGCACGGACCGCATCACTTAAACCAAATTATTTTTGCGTTAAACAATCCCTCATGAAAATTTTTGAAAATATATTACAAACCATAGGAAATACTCCTTTGGTAAAGATAAACAACATTACAAAAGAAATGCCTTGTACCGTTTTGGCCAAGGTAGAAACTACAAATCCAGGAAATTCAATCAAAGATAGAATGGCACTCAAAATGATTGAAGATGCCGAAAAATCTGGAGCATTGAAGCCTGGTGGAACCATCATTGAAGGTACCAGTGGAAATACGGGAATGGGACTTGCAATTGCTGCTGTGATTAAGGGTTACAAGTGTATTTTTACCACAACTGACAAACAAAGTAAGGAAAAAGTAGATGCCTTGAAGGCGTTTGGTGCTGAGGTTATTGTTTGTCCGACCGATGTTGAACCTGAAGATCCTAGAAGTTATTACTCAGTGAGTTCTCGATTGGCTGCTGAGATTCCAAATGCTTGGAAACCAAATCAATACGATAATTTGTCTAATTCACAGGCCCATTACGAGCAAACAGGTCCAGAAATTTGGGATCAAACTGAAGGTAAAATCACCCATTTGGTTGTTGGTGTTGGAACTGGTGGCACAATTTCAGGAACTGCTCGTTTTTTAAAGGAGAAAAACCCAAATATTCAAGTTTTCGGGATTGATACCTACGGGTCGGTTTTTAAAAAATATAAGGAAACGGGTGAATTTGATAAAAACGAAATTTATCCGTATATTACTGAAGGTATTGGTGAAGATTTTTTACCTCAAAATGTTGATTTTTTATTAATCGACAAGTTTGAAAAAGTAACAGATAAAGATGCGGCTGTTATGACAAGAAGAATTCCAAGAGAGGAAGGGATTTTTGCAGGAAACAGTGCAGGAAGCGCAATGGCAGGTTTGCTACAACTCAAAAACGAATTCAAATCAGGAGATGTAGTTGTGGTGATTTTCCACGATCACGGCACCCGTTATTTGGGTAAAATGTTCAATGAAGATTGGATGCGTGACAGAGGTTTTTTGCCTGCAAATGCAACAAAAACAGCACTGGATTTAGTTCAAAATCATTTGAATCAACCATTGGTTCATTGCAAATTCAATGATACTTGTGATGTGGTTTTCAAGAAAATGCAAAAATTTGGTATTTCTCAAATTCCTGTTTTAGGAAATGAGGGACAATTTGTTGGTAGCATAGAAGATAGCCATTTGTATTCTGAATTATTGAAAGACAATGCAATGATGCAGAAAGAGGTGAGTGCACTGATGCAAAAACCATATCCAATTGTGGCTTTTTCTGAATCGATCGAAAAAATTTCTTCGATGATTGACAAGCAAAATAGTGCAGTACTCATGATGGATATGGGTGGAAATTGGCATATCATAACCAAACAGGATGTGATTCGTGCAATTGCAGAAAAAAACTAAACCATGGCGATTAAAATTAAAACACCCGAACAAATTGAAGGAATTCGTAAGAGTTCTCATCTGGCTGCTGAAACCCTTAAATACATGGAGCAATTTATCAAACCGGGTGTAAAAACCATTGAACTTGATAGAATTTGCGAAGAATTCGTGAGAAGCAAAGGTGCAGTTCCAGCTACCAAAGGTTATAGAGGCTTCAAACATTCTTGCTGTATCTCTCCCAATGATGTAATTTGTCATGGAGTTCCGAACGAAACCGAATTGGTGCACGGCGATATTGTGAATATAGATGTTACAACCATTTTAGATGGCTATTTTGGCGACACTTGCAAAATGTACTATGTAGGCGAACCGAGTGATTATTCTAGGAAACTTGTTGATACCACGAAGGAATGTTTAAGAATTGGTTTGGAACAGTGTTTCCCTGGAAACCATTTAAACAATATTGGATATCACATTGCTGAACATGCTCACAAACACGGATATAGTGTGGTGTACGAATTTTGTGGTCATGGGGTAGGGATCAAATTTCATGAAGAACCAGATGTATCGCATATTGCCGATAAAAATACAGGTCCTATACTCAAACCCGGAATGATATTCACCATTGAACCAATGATCAATGCTGGTAAAGCCCGTTGTAAAATTGATCGAAAAGATGGTTGGACAGCTAGAACCATCGATGGGAAATTGAGTGCTCAATTTGAACATACTGTACTCATCACCGATACAGGATTTGAGGCATTGACAGACGTTTACGGAGACTTTTGATATGAAGATTCATGTTGTTCACTCTGGAAATTTTAAATTAGACGGAGGCGCAATGTTTGGGGTTGTTCCAAAGACCATTTGGAATAAATTAAATCCTGCCGATGATTCTAACTTGTGTAATTGGGCTATGCGCTGCTTGTTGGTAGAGGTTGGTGATCGAAAAATATTGATTGATGCAGGTATTGGAAACAAACAATCAGAAAAGTTCTTTTCTCATTATCACCTGAATGGAGATTATTCTTTAGAGGCTTCATTGGGTCAATTGGGACTGAATCCATCGGACATTACCGATGTGTTATTGACGCACTTGCATTTTGATCATTGCGGTGGAGTTGTGAAATCCAATGAAGATGGATTTCTTGAGCT
>CAZYBT010000023.1:0-4625 GCA_964645755.1 uncultured Rhizobium sp. | reverse complement strand
ATGCCATGTGTCACTTGACAGAATCTCATTGGAATCACGCAAATAACCCAAATCCACGCGAAAAAGCTTCCTTTTTAAAAGAAAATTTTGAGTTGATACACTCAGCTGGAAAGCTCAATTTTGTCAACGATGGCGATTTTCTGGCGGATGTCATTGAAATTAAAGTTTTCAACGGACATACAATCGGAATGATTGCTCCAGTCGTTCATACTTTGGAGGGACAAAAAATCATGTATTGTGCTGATTTATATCCTTCTGCGGCGCATATTCCGGCGAACTATGTTATGTCGTACGACATACAACCTTTGGTTACCATGGAAGAACGTAGTAAAATCAATCAATGGGCATTTGAAAACAACGTCATTTTCCTCTACGAACACGATTTAACTGTAGAATCTTCTTTAGTTGGTAAAAACGAAAAAGGTCAGTTTTTTGCAGAAAATCCGGGATTGTTAAGTTTAAAGTTGAAATAGTTTAGGGTTAAAAGTTTGTCATTGCCTGATTTAAGCGAAACAGGTTCATGAATTTTTACCTATCTAACACTGAATTTAATTGACAAATAAAATAATTCCTACAATCCTAAAATCTCATAATCCTGTAATCTTTTAATCTTTTAATCTCCATTTATTGCTGCAAAAATTTTGCATCAAATTCATCGGCTGACAATCCAGTAATACCCTCGTAAATGATGCGTATCGATTCGAGGCTCGCTGATTGCTCTTGCTGTGTTTTAGCCTGATTCAACATATAAGCTTGATACCACTGTTTGAAATTTAATTCGTCTTTTTTTGCCTGATAATATTGTGCACCAATGGCATATGAACGGCTATCAAGAGGACTTAATTCAACGGCTTTATTCACAGCGGTCATAGTGTTATCATCATTTTTCGACAACAAACTCTGAGCTTTCATGATATATCCCTCAGAATCTGCCGGACGTGCATCTAAATACTGGTTCATTACTTTTACCGCCTCATCATATTTCTTTTGATTCATGTAGAATTGATGTAAAGCAAACAAACCTTTGCTGTATTCCGGATAAGTTTCAATACTTTTTTTACCGCACAGAATTGCCGAATCTAAGTTGCCCATATTCGCATAGGCAGTGGCCATATAAAACCATGATTCTGATGAAATTGGATCAATTGTTAAATAAGTTTTTAATTTCTCAACTCCCAATCTGAAATTTCCTTCTTTTTCAATGGCTTTGATGCCTTCGAAATTTGCCATACTTGGCCTTTGAATCACACAGCCAACAGGTTTTCCGTTCACCATTGGAGAGAAAACAGTTCCTTTTGGAGGGAATTCCCCAGATTTAAGTCTACCTTGATCAAAATAAGCATTGTAAAATATGGCATAGTCCCACATTTTAGATCCGCGGTCGTCGAATCTTGTGTATCCAACATGCACGTTTTTGTCGTTACGGCAGTAATATTTTACCTGGTCCATACCGTATGTCAACACCTCAAATTTCTTGTTTGGATTTCTACGGGCAACATTTTCTAAAAACCATTCAGAACTTTTCCTAAGTCCCGCCAAATAATAATCCATTTCATATTGGCCATAAGCGCCTTCAGTATTTCCAACAGTTTCATTGAAGTAGATGTAACTCAATGTAGTGTTTGCCATAATGAATTTTGCAGGTAAAACGGCCATTAAAAGGGCCAAAACCGCAGTAACTGGAAATTTTAAACGAATTATTTTTTGCAATTTTGCGTATCCAACTACACCAACTACTACAAAACACGGAATGGTAAACAAAATCTGACGAAGTCCGCCATACACTTGTGAGTGATTGATAAAAATATAGAATATTGGGAAAACTGCAGCAAAAATCATTAAAAATTCTTCGAGGGTAAATTCTTTGCGTTTGATGATACTGGTAATCACAAAAAGGGCCAATCCAAACAAACTCACCAAAGGAAGGGTGATCCAAACGTATTTAGTTAGGTAGTAGGATGGAAGCATGTCTGAGTCGTACATTTTGCCTTCAAACAACTGTCTGATGCTACCAGCGTAATTGGTGAAAGATTTCAAAGCAAGAAATGGATTCGTGAAAGGCTGATCCCAACCGTATGGCCAAAAATAAATACCGAGTAAATAACTTCCCAAAGCCAACCCCGAAATCCATAAAAACCATTTTCCGAAGTTTTTCCATCTCAATTTAATAAATTGCTGAATGCCGATAGATTCAATGAATTTAAGACCTGCGTGCATAATGAATATGGCAATGGATAACAACCCACCAATACGAATACTAATACCCAAAGCTGTACCTACCAACAATCCTAAAACGGTAGACCACCTCAAGTTCGGGAAATTAGCGAATAATTTGATGGCGTAATAAATCGACATTACATATCCCAAAGCGAAAGGAACGTCTTTCGGGTTATTGAGTGATTCGCCGAGCAAACGCGGGGTTAAAAGCAATAAAACAAGTCCTACACAAGCCCAAAACCAACTTCCTTTGGTGAGTCGTCGAACAATGAGTGCTCCATAAAACATGATGAAAAATCCGAAAATTGCATTCCAAAAATGGCGGAAATTCATGTAATCATCCACCCCCATAAAATGTGCCAAAATGGTTGTAAAAGTATCGAAGCTTGATCCGTATAAGTGCATGACTTTTTCTGGATCTACCAAAGTGGCAGTATTTACACCTTCATTTTGATATGCAGCCGCTAAAGTTTTCATTTTTTGACCTTTCAATAAATTGGTATCAATTGGAATTGATTGTCCAACCTTATCTAGGTAGTAATTGGCTGTCAGTTTTGAATATTCATATTGTGTGAATTCGTCACCGGAAATTCCGGCTTGCTTACTCATATTGGTCATCAAAAACAATCCGAGGATTGAGATGATCAGAAAAGTAGTTTTAGAGAGGTTTGAGAACGACTTAAAATAAAAATTAACCAAAGTATTCAACTTCGCTTTCACGTCATCCATCATTTTTGCTTTTGGAGCAACTTGTGTATCCAATTGTAAAATGGTTTCTTTTAAACACGATTTTTCAGCCAAATAACATACTTCTTTTTCATTCTGAGGGACATAAGATTGATCCAAAATGCGGTGGAGTGCTTCTTTATCTGCAATGATGAAATTAGATAAATCGTGGGTGGCATTTGCTCCAAAGATCATGTCCCTCCAAAATTTACTTTTTAAATAACTTGAAGCAACAAAATAACTTCCTTTTTTAATCTCTGTTGGCAGCAAACCAATTGCTTTTGAAAGTTGATTTGATTTTACCGAATTTTGATTGTAGGCAAGCACAAACAAATCTGTTTCTTGAGCGATTAAATCTTGCAACATTTCGCTTCCGAATTTTTGAGAGGTGAAAGCGATTTGTGAATTTGATTCATTTGTTGGAGTTTGACTTTGGGTGAAAAAACCCATTGAAAATGTCAATTTACTTACAGATGAACGATTTTCTACAGAATTTTGTGTCTTCTTTGCCATAATTTAACAGCAAACATAAGAAATCTTCGCTTATTGGATAATATTCTTTTTAATTTGCAAAACAATTATGATCAAAGTAGGAATTATTGGATTGGGGTATTGGGGACCAAATTTGGTGAGAAACTTTCAATCGGTAAAAAGCGTTGAAGTTAAATCTGTAGCAGATTTTGACGACCAAAGATTAAACAAAATTCATCAAATTTACCCACAAATTCAGTTGTTCAAAGATGCTGAAGAAATCTTCAACGATCCTGAAATTGACGCAGTTGTTTTGGCTACGCCAATCAACACGCATTATAACTTGGCAAAAAAAGCCTTAGAAAAGAACAAACATGTTTTGGTGGAGAAGCCGTTGGCAACAAGTAGGGCCGAAGTACTTGAATTGATGGATATTGCAGGTTCAAGGGATTTGAGTTTGATGGTAGATCATACATTTTTGTATACGGGAGCAGTTCAAAAAATTAAAGAGGTTATCGATAGTGGCGAATTGGGTAAGCTGCAATATTTTGATAGCACAAGAATCAATCTTGGATTGTTTAATCCTAATTGGAGTGTTATTTGGGATTTGGCGGTTCACGATTTGTCGATTTTTGATTACATTTCTGGTGGGAAAAAACCGGTTGCGGTAAGTGCTACAGGTGTTTCACACACCAAAATGGGGATCGAGAATTTGGCTTACATTTCATTGTTTTTTGAGGACGATACTTTTGCTCACATTACTTCGAGTTGGATAAGCCCCGTGAAAATCAGAAAAACGCTGATTGGGGGTTCAAACAAAATGGTGATTTACGATGATGTTGAGCCAACCGAGAAGATTAAAATTTACGACAGTGGATTTTCAGTAAGCAGTCCGGAAGACGTCCATAAATGGTTGATTGACTATAGATTTGGAGATATTTACATACCGAAGTTGCCACAAATGGAGGCATTGAAGGGTGTTGCAGAAGATTTTATTGCATCAATTGTAGACAAGAAGCAGCCACTTGCAAGTTCGGAGAGTGGTTTGAATGTTGTGACAATTTTGGAAGCTGCTCAAAAAAGCTTAGTTCATCGTGGTCAAACGATTGAATTGTGAAAAATGCAAATAATTCATTAGGAATTATTCACTTTATTGTCTAAATTTGCGCACTTTCAAAGGAGGAACCCTTAAATTGACAAACGAAAAAAAC
>CAZYBT010000022.1:0-30113 GCA_964645755.1 uncultured Rhizobium sp. | reverse complement strand
TGCTTATTATTTGCATTATCAGAACCGCAGACCAGATTATATCGGTGCATTTTGGAACGTGGTGAATTGGAATAAAGTTTCTGAATTGTTTGCAGAGGCTACAAAATAATACCAGCCATTTAAATATTATAGCCGCGAAGTTCATTTCGCGGCTTTTTTTGTGCTCAAATTAGAAAAGAGTATAGAATTCCGTTTTTTCGAAAGTATGGCTTCTAATCGCTTGAATGCGCATTAAATCGACTAAAATTCGTCCGATTCTTCTATTTCCCATGTTGAATGCTTTGCATAATTCAGCTTGTGTTGCTCGTTCTTTGTCCCTCAAGAAAGATAAAATACTCTGTTCAATTTTTCCCAGTGTAACTTTTGCGGCGTGTTTTTTTGCATGCATGAAGTCTACGGTGGTTTTTGAAGCGAGGATGCATTTATCATTCACTCGAACGTATACCCACCATTTCTCATCTTCTCCTTTGGCGTAATATGGTTGGTTTGCACCAATGGGAATGTCCACTAAAAGTACAGTTTTGCCTTCAACAATATGTGGCTCTACCGAAAACTTCACTTCTGGTTTGGCATAGAATGAAGCTGCTAAATCAATCATATGAAATTCCTCTTCGGCTTTGATACCCGCAATTGAGCCATTGTCGCGAACTCCAATCAGCAAAATACCACCATGGGTATTGGCAAAGCTCACCATCGATTTTGCAATTTTAGATGGGTTTTGGACAATCTGTTTAAAGTCTAAATTTACACCTTCTCCTTGCTCGATGAGTTTTCTGATTTTTTGACTCATTTTTCTGGTAAATATTGCAAGTGACTGAAGTTTTCAAAGTCAAAAACTTCATTCGCAATACTTAACAATTGTTCTGCGGTTAAGTTTTTAATTTTTTGAATGGTTTCTTGGAGGCTTAAAGCTTTGTTGTGCTTTAAAATTCCTTTTCCGATGTGAATCATGAGTCCGTTTCGAGACTCATTGCTCATGATAATTTGTCCGATAAATTGATTTTTTGCTTGACTCAACTGAACTTTTCCCAATTTGATTTCCTTAAGTTTTTTCAATTCTTTGGTTATGAGATCAATTGATTTTTCGATGTATTTTTCCTCTGCACTTAAATAACAGTGAAACAAACCACCATCTGAAAATGCCTGATAACCACTTTCAACATGATAAGTATATCCATGTTTTTCTCGAATAGATAAATTTAAACGGCTGTTCATGCCTGGTCCTCCAAGGAGGTTGTTCAATAAAAGCAATCCAAATCTGTTTGGGTGATCTTCTTCGAAGGTAGGCACTCCCATGATGGCATATGCATTGTTGAAGTCACTCTCTTTTTTTTGTATTGAGGGACGGTAATTGATGGCTAATTTTTGATGTTGTGGAATTGAAATTGATTCAGGGGATTCTTCTGGTAAAAAACGGTTCAAATTTGCAATTACTTTTTCAATTGAAACATTTCCTACAACAGAGAAAACCATATTGGGATATTGATAATAAGTGCTTACAAAGGCCTTCAAGGCTTCTTGTGTAACTGCATCAACTGATTCTGCGGTACCGAGAATGTTGTGAGCGAGAGGGTGATCGCCAAAAACAATTTCTTGAAATTCATCGTAAATATTCTCCTCTGGTGTATCAACATACATGTTGATTTCATCTTTGATTACTTTTTTTTCTTTGACTAACTCTGAATAAGGCAATGAAGATCTGAAAGTCACATCGCACAGAATATCTATGGCACGACTTAAATGTCGTTTTTCAGTGGTTGCGTAAATAGCGGTCAGTTCTTTGGTTGTAAAAGCGTTGAGTTCGCCACCAACAACTTCCAAGTGATTGAGCACGTGAATGGTTTTTCTTTTTTGAGTTCCCTTGAAAACCATATGTTCAAGTGCATGAGCGAGTCCAGGAATAGACCCGTCATTTCTGCTTCCAGCATGAATAATAAAGCCACAATGTACCAACAATGTAGAAGGAATTTTTTGATATGCAACCCTTAAACCGTTGTCTAGCGTATATAATTGATATTCTTTAACACTCATAGCATGCAAATTTACCTATCGTTTGCCGTATTTTTGCAGAAGTAATGAGAATAGATTCAACAGATATCCTTGTAGAAAAATTAAAAGCACGCGAATATAAGCGCGCTGTGATTACAACACATCATAAACCAGATGGAGATGCAATGGGCTCATCGCTTGGATTATTGGGGTTTTTGCAACAATGGATCAATGAGGTTTATGTCATTACACCAACCGATTATGCGGAATTTTTATTTTGGTTACCTCAAAATGATCAAGTAATCATTTATGAAGATGATAAAGCCAAAGCTGCTGAGATATTGAGTGAAACAGATTTGGTATTTTGCTTGGATTTTAACCGCTTATCGAGAATCAATGATTTAGGTGAACTAATTGGTAAAATGAATGCAGACAAGGTGATGATAGACCATCACTTAGAACCCGAGAGTTTTTCTAATTTTACTTATTGGGATACCCATTCTAGTAGTACTTGTGAATTGGTTTTTGAATGGATTGAAGAAAATTTTGGATCAGATTATGTGACTCAGGAAATGGCTGATTGCTTTTATACTGGATTGATGACAGATACAGGAAATTTCCAGCACAACAATACAAAGCCCAAAACCCACATGATTGCAGCCCGATTGATGGAACACGGAGCACAGCATATCAAAATTCACGAGAGAATTTTTGATGTTTTTAGTCCCGATAGAAGTCGATTATTTGGCTATTGCCTTTATCACAAGATGGAACTCCTTGAAGATGGTAAGGTGGCCCTAATGTCCCTCAATAAAGAAGAACTAGAGATGTTTCACGTAAAAACTGGCGATACAGAAGGATTGGTTAATTTTGGTTTGAGTATTTTGGGAGTTGTAATGAGTGTTTTAATTATCGATAGAACTGAGCGGGTAAAAATGAGTTTTAGAAGCAAAGGAAATTTTGCGGTGAATGAATATTCGGCAAAATATTTTAGCGGTGGTGGTCACAAGAATGCTGCCGGTGGACAAAGTGAAGATACATTGGAACAAACAATAAATAAATTTAAGGAAACAATAAAACTATACCGGGAGGAGTTAAATAACATATGAGCATCAATCGTTTTTTACCCAATAACAAGGTATTAAAATGGACGGGTTTGTCTTTGATTTTGATTACCATTGCCATTGTTGGATACCAATTTATTTTTAGGGGATACACAACCACTGAAAACGGCTTGAAATACAGATTTTTAAAAGGTGGTGAATTGAAGGAGCAATTGGGTCCAAATCATTTTTGTTTGGTCAAGTACATGATTGTTGGTCCTGAAAATGACACCATTCAAAATACGTTTGGATCAGACACCATGATGGAAATTCCTTATCCCATAGAAGCAAGAAATGAAATGATGGAAGCTTTGCAATTGGCAAAGCCAGGCAGTACTATGGAAGTGGTTATTTCAACAGATAGTTTAAAGCAAAAGATTTCGAATCATTACAAAATTAAGTTATTGCCGAGTGGGCAATTTGCAAAGTTTATCATTCATGTAGATAAAATCTTAAATGCCCAAGATTATGAGGCATATACAACTGAAAAGATTTTAAATAGAGCTATGGCTGAAAATAAGCTAATTGATGAGTACTGTGCGAAGCATTTAAATGGAGGAAATTGGCTTTTGGATAGCTTTCAGAGCATTAAATATCGTGTGAAAAATAATCAAACTGGAGAATTTTCAAAAATTGTTAATTTGTTGAGTATTCCTCCCATTCATTTTAAGGTTTCAATGGTAGAATTCGACGTTTATGTAACAACATTGAAGGGGGATTTGATTTTTGATAGTCGCTTAGAAGGTAGAAAATACAAGGCAGAACAGATGGCGTTTTTAAATGGACTTAGAATTCTAGACGAATTGCCATTTTTTGTGAACGAGGGAGAAATAGGAGAGTTTGTGACAACTTCAGGACATGGTTTTGGAGCTTATGGCAGAATTGGGGTGCCGAGTTACGCGCCTTTGTACGTTAAAATTTATAATGTAAAAGTATTGAAATGAAAAATATATTAATCACTGGAGGTGCCGGATTTATTGGCTCTCACGTAGTAAGAAGATTTGTTGAAAGTTACCCGGAATACCATATTTTGAACTTAGATAGTTTAACGTATGCTGGTAACCTTGAAAATTTGAGAGATATTGAACATGCTCAAAATTATGAGTTTGTAAAGTGTGATATTACAGATAAGAATGCAATTGAAGCCTTGTTTTTATCGAGGGATATTCACTCTGTGATTCATTTGGCAGCCGAGAGCCATGTAGATCGGTCAATTACCAATCCAATTGATTTTGTGATGACAAATGTTGTGGGTACAGTTATATTATTAAATGCATTCAAAGCACATGGCAATACAAAAGAAGGACGTTTTTACCATGTGAGTACCGATGAAGTGTATGGAACATTGGGCGATGAGGGAAAATTCACCGAGCATACGCCATATGATCCAAATTCTCCTTATAGTGCGAGCAAAGCGAGCAGTGATCATTTTGTTAGGGCCTATCATGAAACGTTTAAGTTACCTGTTGTAATTAGCAATTGCTCTAATAACTATGGGAGTCATCAATTTCCGGAAAAGTTGATTCCTTTAATGATTCATAACATTAAGAATAACAAACCCTTGCCAGTTTATGGCAAAGGCGAAAACATTAGAGATTGGTTGTGGGTGAATGATCATGCAAAAGCCATTGATATTATTTTTCATAACGGAAAAAATGGAGAAACGTATAATATTGGAGGTAATAATGAATGGAAGAACATCGATTTGGTTCACAAGCTTTGCGAAATCATGGATGTGAAACTAGGTCGTGCAGCGGGTGAGTCAGCGAAACTCATTACGTACGTTACCGACAGAGCTGGACATGATTTCCGTTATGCAATTGATGCATCTAAATTGGAGAATGAACTTGGTTGGAAACCAAGTGTTGCGTTTGATCAAGGATTTGAGAAGACCATCGATTGGTATTTAGAAAATGAATCTTGGTTGGAAAGTGTTACCTCAGGTAATTATCAAGATTACTACAACAATATGTACACAAATAGATGAAGTAAATATGTCTAAATTGCATATATATAATACGATAACAAAAAAAGAAGAATTATTTCAATCGATTGTACCAAATAAAGTTGGAATGTATGTGTGTGGTCCAACTGTGTATGGTGCACCACATTTAGGACATGTAAGGGGGCCAATAGTTTTTGATGTTTTGAGGAGATTTTTGTTGAATCAAGGGTATCAAGTTCGGTTTGTTCGGAATATAACCGATGTTGGGCATTTGGTTGGAGATGCCGATGAGGGAGAAGATAAATTGCAAAAGCAAGCTAAGTTGGAACAATTAGAGCCTATGGAAGTGGCTCAAACTTACACTGACATGTACAATGAAGTGATGGATCAAATTGGTGTCTTGCGTCCGAGTATTGAACCCAAAGCAAGTGGGCACATCATTGAACAAATAGAAATGATTCAGAGTATTATGAATCAGGGTTTGGCATACGAGGCAAACGGCTCTGTGTATTTCGATGTTTTGTCGTACAATGAAAAATTTCATTATGGGGAATTGAGCGGTAGGGTTTTAGATGATTTATTGGCTGGTGCGGGCAATCAATCGCGTGATCTTGAGGGACAAAATGAGAAGCGGAATGCCAATGATTTTGCATTATGGAAAAAAGCTTCACCCGAACACATTATGCAGTGGAGCAGTCCATGGGGAAAAGGATTTCCAGGATGGCACATTGAATGTAGTGCCATGAGCGCTAAATATTTGGGAGAAGAGTTTGATATTCATGGTGGTGGGATGGATTTATTGTTTCCTCATCATGAGTGTGAAATTGCACAAAGCAGGGCGGCACATCAACATCAACCAGCAAAATATTGGGTTCATCACAACATGATAACAATCAATGGCCAAAAAATGGCTAAAAGTTTGAATAATGGAGTTACCGTAAAACAACTTTTCACGGGAGATCATGCTTTGTTGTCGAAGTCATACTCGCCGCAAACCTTGAGATTTTTTGTTTTACAAGCGCATTACAGAGGGACATTAGATTTTAGTGATGAAGCCCTTTTAGCTTCTGAAAAAGGTCTGATTCGACTTCAAACAGCCGTTTCATTATTAGATAAATTAAAAATATCTGATACCACAACAGTTTGGTTTGATGATATTGAAGTGGCCATTTTAGAAGCATTGAACGCAGATTTAAATACACCTCAAGTGATTGCTCAATTTTTTGAGTTATCGAGAAGGGTGAATCTCGTGAATGATGGTAAGGAGACAATAGATGCAACTCAATTAAGTCAATTGAAGCATATTGTGGCAGTTTATTTGCGTGGAATTTTGGGAATACAAGAACAAATGATTGCAAGTTCTAATCATTTAGATGCTGTTTTGAAAATGTTATTAGACATGCGAATTCAAGCAAAGAAAGACAAAAACTTTGCTTTGAGTGACATGATTCGCGATAATTTAAAGTCCCAAGGCATTGAAGTGATGGACAGCAAAGAGGGAAGTTCTTGGAAGTTGGTTGATTAATCTATTTTTTAGATGCCGGGTCATTTTACATTTTATGCAGAAAAAGTTGAAGAGGAAAAGGCTTATTTCTCTGAGCAAGAGGCAAAACATGCAATTTTAGTGTTGCGTTATGCAGTAAATGATCCTATTGAATTTTCGGACGGAAAAGGAAATTACTACAGAGGTGTAATTTTGGAGGCAAACAAAAAAGGGATGATAGCCTCAATTGGTACTTGTGAGGTGAAAGATGCAAGTGAGTTTATTCTGGCAGTAGGCATTTTAAAGAGTTCAGATAGAATGGAATGGCTCGTAGAGAAATGTACAGAGATTGGAGTTGCTAAAATTGTATTTTTTAGATCAAGTAATAGTGAAAGGTCTAAAATTAATTTAGATAAATTAACTAAAACGGCAATCGCAGCCTTGAAACAATCTCATGGGGCTTGGTTGCCTATGATAGAGGAAACCACATTTGAAAAGGCATTGGAACTACCAGCTGCACGAAAATTTCTGGCATATTGCGATGAAGCCCAAGTATCTGACAAGCCTTTTAAGTTTGAAGCAAATACAATGGTGTTTATTGGCCCGGAGGGCGATTTTACTTTGGCTGAAGTTGAGTTATCACGAAAATATCAAGTTGAAACTATTGGATTAGGTAAAAAAATATTAAGAACAGAGACCGCTGCATTGGTTTGTGCGAGTTGGTCCATAGCCTAATCTAAACATTTACATTCATTTATATACGTTAATATCCGTTTGACACACGAATCGAGTGATTTGTTGTGCTGAACTTTGCATTACCCTTTTGAAAAAGTGTGCAGGCCGACACTTGAAGACTAGGGTAACATAGATATATAGTTTTTAACAAAAAAGAAAGGAAGAAAATGCAAAGTTTAATGAATTCAGTTAGATTAATTGGAAATGTTGGTATGGATCCCGTATCAACTGTGTTAGAAAATGGAACCAAAGTGGTGAAGTGGAGAATGGCAACTTCAGAGAAAATGAAAAACAGTGAAGGAGCGTACACCGAAAATACCCAGTGGCATCAATTGATTGCTTGGGGAAGTTTGGGTGATGTGATCGAGAAGTATGTGACGAAAGGAACGAAGTTGGCAGTGGAAGGCAGATTGAATCATCGAAAGTACTTGTCGAAAGATGGACAAAACAGAGAGGCAACGGAAATTGTGGTAAAAGATGTTTTGTTTGTTGGTACCAAAAAGGAAAAAAAGATGATAGAGGCGAATGATGAAGTTCCGTTTTAATTTGTGCTAAAGTGTTTTTTTAAAAGGAGGGGTAACCCTCCTTTTTGCATTTTTTGCAAAACTTTATTCCTACTTTTTTTGGGGGATAAATTCCGTTAAACTGTTTTCTATAAAAATTGACTTATGGAAAAAAATGAAAAAGGTTGCTTGGAATGTGGTTTGCAAATTCGGGGTAGAATTGATAAAAAATTCTGCTCAGACGGTTGCCGATCTAGTTATCATAATAAAATGAATTTTAGTTCATTGAGGTCTATTCGATATATCGATAATCATTTGAAAAAAAACAGACGAATTTTGATGGACTGTTTGAGCGAACAAAATACAGTGCAAATGCAAATTGATTTGAGGAAGGTGTTAAAAAAAGGTTTCGTATTTGAATTTCACACTCATGTTGAGAAAATGCCCAATGGTACGGAATATCAATTTTGTTATGAATTTGGATTTGCTCAATTGAATGAGCATGAAATCCACCTAATTAAACAGCACCCATACTGATGATCTCGATTTTTTCATTAACTTTGCAGGTTCAATTTAATAAGTTATGTCAACTCCCAACAATTCAAATTCAGGCGGTAAAAAATTTCAACAAAGACAAACGGGAGAAAAGCGCCCTCGTAAAACAAGTGGAAATGAAAATGTAGAAAGAAGTAGTTTTAAACGAGAGCAAAATTCAAGAGGTTTTAGTGGTGATAGCAGAGGTCCACGTCCGGAAGGTGGCGGATACAATAGAGGTCCACGACCTGAAGGTGGCGGATATAACAGAGGTCCACGTCCTGAAGGTGGCGGATACAACAGAGGTCCACGTCCAGAAGGTGGTGGATATAACAGAGGACCACGTCCGGAAGGTGGCGGATACAATAGAGGTCCACGTCCGGAAGGTGGTGGATACAACAGAGGACCACGTCCGGAAGGTGGCGGATACAATAGAGGTCCGCGTCCAGAAGGTGGCGGATACAACAGAGGTTCACGTCCAGAAGGTGGCGGATACAACAGAGGACCACGTCCAGAAGGCGGTGGATACAACAGAGGCCCACGTCCGGAAGGCGGTGGATACAACAGAGGACCACGACCAGAAGGTGGTGGATTTAACAGAGGCCCACGTCCGGAAGGTGGTGGATACAATAGAGGTCCACGTCCAGAAGGTGGCGGATACAACAGAGGACCACGTCCAGAAGGTGGCGGATACAACAGAGGACCACGTCCAGAAGGCGGTGGATATAACAGAGGACCACGTCCAGAAGGCAGTGGATACAACAGAGGTCCACGTCCGGAAGGCGGCGGATACAACAGAGGTCCACGTCCAGAAGGCGGCGGATTCGATAGGTCGAATAGAGGTGGCAGTAAGTCTCGCTTCAACCAGAAAGAACAAGATTTTAATGATTCAAAGCCGGTTAAGAAGTTATCAAAGAAGAAACAATTTGATTTTGAAATTACAACTGGGTTTAAAGGTAGTAAAAAGGAGTTTAAACAAGCTGGAGATAAATTGAATTTGGGGAAAGAGTTGCTCAGTCAAGAAATTCGGTTGAATCGATACATAGCAAACAGTGGGATGTGTTCTAGGCGAGAGGCGGATTCATTAATTGCGCAAGGTTTGGTTAAAATCAATGGTGAGGTGGTCACTGAATTAGGTTCAAAAGTAAGACCGAGAGATGAAGTAAAAGTGGATGGTAGAAAAATTGTACCTGAGCAACCTGTGTATATCATTTTAAACAAACCGAAGGGTTATATAACCACCACGAGTGATCCGGAGGGCAGAGATACAGTTTTAGATTTAATTGATTTGCCGGGGAAAGAAAGAATTTATCCTGTGGGTAGATTGGATAGAAACACAACTGGGGTATTATTGTTGACAAACGATGGCGAATTTGCTCAGAAATTAACTCATCCGAGTTTTGAAATCAAAAAGGTTTACAAAGTAACATTAGACAAAAAACCTTCAAAAGATCACATGTTGGCATGGGTTGAAGGGGTTGAATTAGAAGATGGTTACATGTCATTCGAACAAGTTGGTTGGGTTGAGGAAGATGAAGAAACAGTATTGGGTGTTGAAATCCATAGTGGAAGAAATCGTATCGTTAGGAGAATGTTCGAACATTTTGGATATGAGGTTATGGCACTTGACAGGGTGTTGTTTGGAGAATTTGATAAATTAAAATTGGGACGTAGTAAGTGGAGGTTTTTAACGGAGAAAGAGATTGCTTATGTTGAGCGATTGAAGAGAAAAGCACCAAAGAAGCCATCAGAAAGCACAAAAATAGATTTTGAAGACTGGGAATAAATTAAAATAATTTAACCGTGAATGTATTATTATTGGGATCAGGCGGACGAGAGCACGCATTTGCATTGCGATTGAGTCAAAGCTTGAGAATAAATCAATTGTTTATAGCCCCTGGAAATGCAGGAACTGAGCAATGTGGTACAAATGTTCAGTTAAATCCATTAGACTTTGAAAGTGTTTATCAATTTTGCATAGACCAGAGTATCGAACTTCTAGTTCCGGGCAATGAAGATCCGTTGGTACATGGTATTGTTGATTTTATTGAATCAAAAAATATAGAATCCACCACAAAGATTAAAGTTGCTGGTCCGAATCAGTTTTGTGCTCAATTAGAAGGAAGTAAAGATTTTGCAAAGGCTTTTATGATGCGACATCATATACCTACTGCGAGATATCAGACATTTACTTCTGAAAATATCCATGAAGCCTCGAATTTTATGTCTACATTGGAGCCCCCTTTTGTATTGAAGGCAGATGGATTGGCAGCAGGAAAAGGAGTGATTATCACACCTGATTTTGATGAGGCTAGGAAAATATTAGACGATATGATACTAGGTGGTATGTTTGGATCTGCTTCTAGTTCTGTTGTCATAGAGGAATTTTTAAAGGGAATCGAAATTTCTGTTTTTGCGATCGGTGATGGAAATTCTTATAAAATTCTAGCATCAGCCAAAGATTATAAACGTATTTTTGATGGAGATGAGGGTCCGAATACTGGGGGAATGGGGGCTATTAGTCCTGTTCCTTTTGCCAATGAGGCATTTATGTTGAAGGTTGAGAATGATATCATCAAGCCTACATTCGCTGGACTTCGTAAAGAGGGAAATCCATTCAAAGGCTTTTTATTTTTGGGATTAATGAATGTAGATGGTAATCCTAAAGTGATTGAATACAATGTGCGAATGGGAGATCCTGAAACAGAAGCAATTTTCCCTAGGTTAAAAACAGACATGTTGGATTTACTCGAGGGAATGTCTGATGGAAACATTGATGGTGTAAATTTGGACATAGATCCTTTAACAGCGGCTACTATATTTTTGGTTTCTGGTGGTTATCCTGGTGACATTGAAAAGGGAAAGCCAATCTTTGTACCGAATGAAAATGAAATTGGAGAAAATCAATTCATCTTTCACGCTGGAACTGCGGTTAAGGAGGGAAATTTAGTAACCAACGGTGGACGGGTATTGGCTATAACATCATTGAATGAAAATATTGAAAAGGCCTTGTTAGATTCTACAGAGCTTGCAGAGAAAATTTCTTTTGAAGGTAAGTTCAATAGAAGGGATATTGGGTTAGATTTGTTGAAATATGGAAAATGAGTTTGATATGCAGATGCGGCGTAGAATCAAATCTCCGTCTCGTCATTTGTTAAATTTATTCTTGCGTGGGTTGTTGGTGGTATTGCCAATAGCGTTAACGATAAGTATTTTAATTTGGGTATTGCAAGTAATAGGGTCTTTTTTGTACCTAGATAAATTATCATTTGGGGCTATTGTTCTGTACCTAGTTTTGGGGGTTGTAATGATAACATTGATAGGAAAGTTCACAGAGGGAGTGGTAGCCAAACAGATTTTGGAATTTTTTGAGGGAATCATTGAAAAAGCGCCAGGATTGAATTGGGTTTTTGGCACAACAAAAGATATGACACAGGCATTTGTTGGTGAGAATAAAAAGTTTACGGTAACGGTAAGGGTTGAGGTGATGCCAAGTGTCTACAGAATTGGATTTTTGACTCAAGAAACGATGGAGGAGTTTGGTATGGAAGATTTTTGTGCGGTTTATTTTCCAAACAGCTACGCAATATCAGGGGAAATACTTGTTGTAAAGAAGGAAAAAGTTGAGAGGATAGATGTTGATTCGGGAGATGTTACCAAGTTTATTTTGAGTGGTGGTGTCACAGAAATGAAATAGTGTATTTCTTTGGGGATAATTTTTCGAAGTTTCATTCGTTTATATAGAGGTTGCACCTTTAATTCGCATTCATGATGTTTTTATTCAACATTTTATTACAGACAGCAGATGCTGTTCAACAAAATGCAGCAAGTGCTGCGCCAGCGGCCAATGCAGCTGGGGCCGCGGCTGCTCCTGCACCTACAACTGAACATGTTTCGGCACCAATATTAGAAATCATGACCAAAGGTGGTGTGGTGATGGGACTTTTGGCCTTCTGTTTACTTTTAACTGTATTTTTCATTGTGGAACGTTGGATTTATATCAAAAATCGTTCAAAAGTTGATGAAGCCATGTTGGGTGTCATCAAAGACAAATTGAAAGAAAATCAAATGGATGCGGCAATGTCTTATTGTGAGAGAACACCAACAGCACAGGGTCAAATGTTTTCTACAGGCTTAAGATTTTTAGGAAGTAACATGAGAGAAATTGAAAGCGCCATGGAAACAAAGGCTAGTGTAGAATTAAGTGCCATGGAGAGCAATTTGGCATATTTAAGTTTGATTTCAAGAATTGCGCCTATGTTGGGATTTGTAGGAACCATTTGGGGAGTAATTAATATTTTCTATTCAATTTCTCAAACCAACGATTTGAGTATTGGAGCAATTTCTGGTGGTTTATATACTAAAATGGTAGCGAGTTTTGCCGGTTTGTTGGTTGGTATTATTTCCTTTTTGGGATATCAATTGTTCATGCGAAAAATTGATCGTTTTGCAGAGAGATTGCAAGAGCAAAGTTTGAATTTGCTTGAAATTTTAACCAAGTCTAATTTATAATTTCCTTATATGAAACTAGGAAGGCGCAAAAGAGAAGAGGCGGAAGTAGAATCATCGTCGTTAAACGACATCATGTTCTTTCTTTTGTTATTCTTTTTGATTGCGAGCACATTGGCAAACCCGAATGTAATTAAGATTATGTTGCCGCAGGCGAAAACAGTATCTACTGTTCAAACAAAGCCTTTTGTGCTCACGGTAAAGTTTGATGAGAATGATCCTACGAAAACAACGGTCGCTTATTTCATCGACAATGAAAAAACGTCGGTTAGTTTGGAAGAATTAGAAAAGCGATTGATTGAGAGACGGGATAAATTCTTTGATGCACAAAATCCGGATAACCGATTGAATGTAGTGTTAAGATTGGATAAATCTTTAACAATCCAGCAGATGGTAGATGTTATGGAGATTGGAGCAAATCTGGGTATTCGAATGGTCTTGGCCACAGATAAAACGAGAAGCTAGTGAAAAAAGGGCAGATTCATATCGCCCTTTTTTTGTGTTGTATTGTTTCTGTTGGGAAGCAACAATTATTTGGCTTGAACGATAGTGCTAAATTTCTATTTCAAGAGACAGAGCTAAAAGCAGAGCATGATTACCGTTTGGGATATTTAAAGGGATTTTTGATCCCTCATCACGAAGATATGCAACACATGTACAAACATATACAAGGGGTGCAGTTACAATCTTTGTGTCGGGTTTATTCAGAATCTATGAAACCATTGAATAAATCTGTAGGATATTCAGTTTCTTATTATGATTTAGGTTCCGAGGTAAATGGAAAGGCATATTCTGGATCTTTGCTGGTAGAAGCTGAAATCTTTGACTTTGAATCTCAGTTGAGAAAGAAAGGTATGAAGGGAGCGTTTCAATTTGGACTTGGTTTAGGATATTTATCTCAACGTTACGATATCAAAACAAATCCTACGAATCGTGCAATTGGAAGTCACATCAATGGGTATATGCAATTGGGGATGCTTTTTGAGGCAACTACAAGTGCTGGATTTGGCGTAAATGTATCGGCTGGAATGTCGCATTTTTCAAATGCTAGCTGGAAATACCCCAATTTGGGTATCAATTTGCCTTACTTTCAAACAAGTTTCAATTACAGCATTGAAAAAACAAGGGCCTTGAGGCGTTATAGTGGCGTAAAAGCGGTTAGATACAATGTTTGGAATAAAACCATTGCTGTAAGGGCTGGAAAAAAAGAGGTAGATTTAGACGATTCAAGATCATTTTACAATGGATTAATCGAGTTTAGTTTAGAGCAATTTCGAAATCAATACAGTAATTTTAGATATTCGATTGGGTATTATCACGATCGAACATACCAATATAAAAAGTTTGAGTCTTTGCCTGATTATCAATTTCAACAATGTTCTGAGGTGACTATTTCTGTAGGATATGAAACTCGTTTTTTGCGATGGGGTATCATGGCTGATTTGGGTATTTACGCTTACAAGCCTGATTTTAAGAAGAAAACGGCTTATTATGAGGCAATAGGAGTTTCATATAAAATAAATGATTCCTACAAGGCCGTAATTCGTTTAAAAGCCAATAAAACAACTGCAGACTTTGCTGAATTTGGAATAACTTATAAGTTTAGTGAATAAAATTTCGGCCAATTTGTACTTTCAGGTAAACACCCGTAGAAAACGCAAATAATTTATCTTGGATGTGATAGATTGGTTCAACGCGAAAATCTAAGAAAATAGATTCAAAATTCATGAATGATAATTTCCTTTCATATTGATATCGCAACATTAAAATTTCTCTATTTCTAGCGTTTAAATATGGTTTTCCAAAGAGTTCACTCGAAAATAATGGTGCACCTAATGGGGTGTAAAGTTCAATGGCTTTATAATAAGTTGCCACAATTCTTTGCAAAGAAATTGATTTATCACGCGGGTTTTCTTTGCCAAAAACTGTGAGGTTTGTCATATATGCATGGCCATCTTTAAAAGCATGGTTGATGCTCGGCGAAACATCATTTGAGTACAGAATAAATGATTCTAATCTTACTCTATTTGCCTTATCACTGATTCTTAATCCCAGGTTAGCATTGAAACAAGTTTGTATTTTTTGAGGGACATTTAAGGCCTCACCACCTTGGTGATAAACCAATAGCGCACTTGGTATGGATATGTTTAAAGGGAATTTTGCGCTGTCGATTAGATGGAAAAGTGCGGTTTGACCAAACGAAATAATTTCTTGTTGTGAATTTTTGACTTTCGCGAGCTGACGCCAATCGAGCCAAGACTGATATGAAATGAACTTATTAAAATGAAAAAATTGCAATCCATATTCAATGGGTTTGGTAAAAGTATTTTCGTAATTATAGATTGGTTCAATTAAATTATGGTTTGTGTTTCCTTGTAAACTTCCAATTAAAATTCTTGATTTTTGTGTATTGTACTCGAGATTGAAAATAGGCAAATGTAAACTTGGGGTATTTTCATCACCGAAGTCATATTGCAAGAGATAACCTAAGCTAGCTGAAAGTTGTTGATTAAAGTAATATTTACCACCGAACCAAAGTTGGTTTCCGAACAATGTTTTCCCGGGGTTGTTATTTTCTCCGAATTCATTGTTTTTACAATAAAAAAGGTTGCCAAAAGATAATCCGCTTTTATATATATCGTTGAATTTTCTTTTTGATTGAATCAATTTGGAAAATGTGTCACCTTCAGCTTTGGCATAAATGGTGTCACTTGGTGTAGTTTGATCTTCACCGTATTGAAAAGAGCTTGTTTTTAGATCGTAAAAGGGTTTTTTGAAAATCAGATTATCGAGTTGAGCAAAAGCGGCAGGTTGTCCCTCAAAAATAAAAAAGAGGGTCGAAAAGATGAATTTACAGGCCGATTTCATGATGCAAAATAATTAAAAACCACGAAGTTTACGAAATTCTCGTCTAGAGTCAACGATAAAAATGCTATTTGAAAAGTTTTCAATAATTTTTTGATAACATTTCATAGCTTTTTCAGGGTTGTTGAGTTTGAATTGATAGAGATTTGCTGAAGCAAAAAGGGCGTTATCGGTAAGAATATCGTGTTCAAAGGCAATGGCAAGGGTCTCGTAAGTATCGGCAGCTTTTTCGTAAAATTTCTGTTGTTCAAAGACTTTAGCTTTGAGGAGGAGAACATCGTCGGAAAGGCTATGTCCAGGAAAGTCGGTTTTTACTTTGTTTGCATAAAAGAGCGCGCTATCGAATCGATGTTGACGATAAAACAGCAGTGCTTTGGAGTAAGTTTGCAAGGGTAAATAATTAGAGTCGGATGCCACATTGTCGGTGATACACATAGCGAGCTCCATGGCTTCATTTGAAATGAGTTGAGTGGTAGCATCTTTAAGCACATCTAATTGCATGGCCGCCCAATCATAATCGCCACGGAAGAAACTTAATTCTGCTCTGAAGAATTTGGCAGTTTGCCCTAAGGCTTCCTCACTAAAGTCTTTTTCTACTTGAGCGAATAAAAGTTCGCTTTGCCACATTTCGCCATTGGCGATATGGGCTTTGGCGAGGGCGATTTTTGCCGCTGCCAGATTCTTTTTTTGAATGTATTGATTCTGTGTGTATTTCTCAAGAATGAGTACAGCTGAATCTGGAAAGTTTCGTTCAATAAAGATCAGAGCAAGGGTTTCAGCCACCGGAAGTGTGACTACACTTGGACCATTTTTTAATTCAAAATTTTTCAATTCATTGATCAATGATTTCCAATTGGTTTCATCGGTATTATTTTGAATAAAAAGGAGGTATTTGGTTTCTAAATATTTTGAAATGGATTCTGTTTCATCAAAACTATTTTCGCCTTTTTTAAGGCAATATTCAAAGCATTTTAACGCTATATTGAGTTCATTGTTAGATTTACATAGAAGTCCAAGGTCAAACACACGTTTGCCATCTTCTTTCAGTCGGATGTCGATAGATTTGGTATAGATGAATGCATTTTTCCAATCTTGCAGTTTTACGAATGTCCATTTTAGCCACTCTGAAAGCGATGTTACATAAGGATTTTCTTGAATTTTGGTGAGTAGCAGTTGTTGCAAAGCAACAATATCGGAGCTATCTGTAATGTTTGATTCAAAGACTTGTTTGAATTGTTCAAAATCTAAATTAGAGCGAATCATGAGTGTCATGTATCGCTCCATTGCTTGAATTCTTTGTCCATTTGCGATGTACAAGTCGGCAAGGGAATTGGAGATCTCAGTATTTTCACCGAAGTTATTTTCGGCTATTTGCAAGATTTTGATGGCATAGGAATTGAGGTTTTTTCGTTCAAACAATTCTGCGGCATACAGTGAAATTTCGATATCGGTATTGATTTTACCTAGGATAAATTCAAATAGATTATCGGCTTCTTTGGTTGTTTTTTCGTCGGTACTCAACACCCAGCATTCATCAATCATTAATGGTAATGGATCTTGAGATTTTTTTACTTTTTTTCGAATGACTTTAACAGCTTTTTTCTGATTATTGGTTTTAACCAAACATTGGATATATCGGTCGTAAAAAAAAGATTGATTTACATTTTCCTCATTCAGTTCTTCATATAGAATTGTTGCTTTTTCAAATTCATTTTGTTCAAACAGAGAATTAGCCAAATCAGATTTATTTTGGGCAAATAATTGATTGGATATCAATAAAATAGCGATATAAAAAGCAAGTTTTTTCAAATTTTAAATATTGCTAAAGTAATCTGTAGGGTCAATTTGTCTTTCGATCATATTTTTATAGATTCCTTGGTCTATTTTCATTAAATCGTGATGATTTCCGGATTCTATAATTTTACCTTGTTTCAAAACCAATATATTGTCTGAATGTCGGATAGTACTCAAGCGGTGAGCAATGACGATTGAGGTTCTGTTTTTCATTAATTCTGACAGTGCTTTTTGAACTTCAAATTCACTTTCTGAATCGAGGGCAGATGTAGCTTCGTCGAGAATGAGAATTTTAGGGTCTCTTAAAATTGCTCTTGCAATGGCAATGCGTTGTTTTTGTCCGCCCGACAATTTCATTCCTCTATCGCCAACAAGCGTTTCAAATTTTTCGGGAAAGTCGTCAATAAAATTGAATGCATTTGCTTTTTTTGCAGCGTCGATTACTTGTTCATGTGTAGCATAGGGATTCCCATACAAGATATTGTCATAGATTGACCCACCAAACAGCACAACTTCTTGAGGGACATATGCAAAGTGATTACGATATTCTTGGAGGTTTAAATCAGAGATTGAATTTTCATTAAGTAGGATAGATCCTTGGGTAGGTTTATAGAATTGATAAATGAGAGAGGCGATGGTACTTTTTCCACTCCCACTAGGACCAACAAGTGCAATAGATTTTCCAGGGTTTAGTTCAAAGGAAATGTCTTTAAGAACCAGATTTTCTGGCCTTGAAGGATAAGCAAATTGAACATTTTGGAATTTGATAGGAGAATCAAAATTTGGAATGAAGGAGCTATTGTTACTTTCTGAGGGGGTTTCGATGATATCGAAAACGCGTTCAATTGCACCGAGTGTTTTTTGAATTTGAACAAATTGTTCAGCCATTCCACCAATGCTACCACCAACGAAAGCTGTAAGAAACATAAAATTAAACAGTTCTCCAATGGCTAAATCTCCGGTTTGAACCAATCCTA
Source organism: uncultured Rhizobium sp. (assembly GCA_964645755.1). Lineage (GTDB taxonomy): Bacteria > Bacteroidota > Bacteroidia > NS11-12g > UBA955 > VMCP01. The sequence continues at coordinate 11,676 of CAZYBT010000022.1, read as the reverse complement.
ATCCCTTGTAGATGAGCCAAACAATACTTCCGAAAAGGCAAACGATGATAAAGGAGCTGAATGCACCTCTCCAATATCCTCTGATGATGCTTTCTTTTTGCAAAGTAGTCGCATTTTTTGAATATCGAAGGAGTTCAAATTCTTCATTTGTGTAGGCTTTTACATTCACAATTCCGGAAATTGATTCTTCCACAATTATGTTGTTTTGTGCGGTGATATCTTGAACTTCTTTGGATATTTTGCGAATAAATTTCCCAAAAAAAAGCGCAATAATCACAATTATGGGTACCGAGAACAACATATAAACTGCGAGTTTACTCGAAGTCATAAAAATGAGCACAATGCCACCAATCATAACCAGAAGTTGTCGGATAAACATGGCAATGTTTGTTGTAAAAGTATCTTGAATTTGGGAGATGTCAGAACTAAATCTGCTGATAAGTTCGCCAACTCTATTTTTAGCATGAAAATCCATGTTTTGAGCAATCACAGATTTAAATAGGTCGGTTCTTAATCCGAAGGTCATATTTTCGGTAACTCTCACGTAAATAGCAATTCTCAGGAAGCTAAATACCGCTTGAATAATGAAAAGATATACAAAATACTCTGCTACTTTGGTCAATTTATCAATTGAAGGAGCAGTAGAAACTCCCCCATTTTTATAGACAAAAACGCCATCCATCATATCTCCGAGAAGTTTTGGAAATAAGATGGAAGCACCGGCGGTGATTCCCAAGAATATTGTTCCTAGTAAAAACAGCCATTTGTTTGTAGTTGTCATATAATGAAACAACTTCAGTGATTTTTTGAGTGAAGTTAAATTTATTTTAGATTTGGGAATGTCTCTATTTTCGAATCTACCGGAAGCCATTGTAGGCAAATTTCGTTCTTTTCTTTTGTGAAATGGGGGTTTGGTAAAAAAAAGTTGTTTTACAATTGGAGATTATCGATAAAAGTAAAAAAGGAAATGATAAACAAGTTGTTAGATGTAATGTTTCCACGCTACTGTTTGATTTGTGATGTGAATATTTACGAGCATGAGAAGTACATGTGTACACTTTGTGAGTCAGAAATGCCATTGGGATATTATTCTTTAAAGACATCGAATCCTGTAGAACGAACATTTTGGGGCAGGTGTAATGTTGAGTCGGCGAGCGCATACATTCGTTACAGAAGTGATTCACAATATTCAAATTTGATTAAAAGTATAAAATATGACGATGGTGTGATATTGGCTCAAGATTTAGGATATTTATTTGGTAATTGGGTGAAATTAAACGGTGCTGAGAATCATGATTTCGATTGTTTGGTGCCCATACCATTGCACAAGAAAAAACTATTAAAACGAGGCTATAATCAGTCGGAGGAGATAGCCAAAGGGATTTCAAAAAGTTTGGGAATACCAATCCAGGATGGCGTTTTATTCAGGGAAAAATACGCTGATAGTCAAACACATAAAAACCGATATTCGAGGTGGGAAAATACAGCGGAGCAATATACATTTGGAGGTATTTCGGAACATTTAAAGCACTTGGTTTTGGTTGATGATGTCATTACAACTGGCGCTACTATTGAGGCATGTATTCGGGAGATTCATAAAAATTTAGATGTGAAAGTGAGTGTTTTAGCATTGGGATTTACGCAGTAGAGGTTATGGCCTTGGAAATTTGTAAAGTTGTTTTTACCGATTAGTTAACTAAATTTGTACAATCCAAAGAAAAAGAAATGAAGAAATTATTATTTGTATTATTGGCTTTGAACTTGGGCTTTGCAAAAGCTCAATATAAGTCGATGAACACCATTGGTGTAATTGTGCCACAATACATGGCTTCAGGTACCTCTACGAGAATACCGGTATTTGCTAGATTGCGTATGGATGGATTGACGCCTAACACTTCTTACAAGTATATTGTTAGAGCCATTCGTTACACTGACTTTTCAAACACCAGTTTAACGAGCGCAGGTGCAGGAACAAATATCTACATCGATTCACAGGGAAATTATCGTTATGCAACCACAACAGATTTTACGAACTCTGGTAACTGTGATACATTAACAACCAATATGATGGGTATGTATGAGGGTTGGTTTGGAATGATGCACACAGGAAATGCAAGATTCACTGCGGGTAATTATGTATATTTCGCTGTTACGATGTTGGGAATCAACAATACCGATACATTTAGATACTATTGTGAAGACTCCATTAAAGTTTTGGGTTGGTCTGCAACAGCGGGTGGTAACAATGGAACGGGTATTTGGGGAAAGAGTTATGCCGTTGCGAAAAGCATGGTTGCACTTTACGACAATGAAAACGGTTTTGGTAGACCTATTACACTTACGAATGTTGAGAGTGGCAGTTACTCTGGTGCTGCTTTTTCAAGTTTAGTTGGCTTCTACAATACGAATGTGTACAAACAAGCAGGTGCATGGGGTTCTATTTTGCCTAATTCTTTGTCTACCGGTATAAAACGGATCGATAATTTATCTTTTAATACGGGTTACTCTATTTATGCCAATAAGGATACCAATGGTATTTGGGGGCCAAGTAATAAAAGCACGGTGAATCCTGGTGGTGGTTCTACTACACCAATCGCTTTGGATCAAGATGATGCACCTTTGATTTCTCCGAAGGTTGAATTTTGGACACGTTCTTCAACAACAGATGAGGGGGTTGGAAAATTCAAAGTATATGTTACGCGTAAATTTAGCAATTCTGAAGCTCAGTCTGTTCGATTGTATTTAGTTGGAGGTACTGCAACAAAAGGTGGAAGTGCTGATTTTACCTTAACAGAACCTAAAACCATCAAATTTAATCCAGGTGTTGCTGCAAGTGATACAACTGAAATCACGATCAATGAAGATGTGATTTCGGAAGGAACAGAGACAATAGTATTGCGTTTAGATCAACCAACCAACTGTATCATTGGAACTGAAGTTGCACATACTGTTTCAGTGACAGATAATGACGTTGCGAACATCATCATTAAAACGCCAAAAATCAATGTTGTTGAAGCCAATAAAAATGTGGGTGTTACATTTAAAATTGACAAAGCTGTAACAAACTCGGTTAAATTAAAAATGATGGTTAAATACAAATCAGATAGTACTTACATTCCGAGTGAATTTTATATTAGTAGCAATAACAATGATACGAGTTTTAACTTAGGAAATGCGAATGGTCCAGATTCAATTACTATCAACACAAAGATTTTTGATGATATTATGTTGGATAAGAGCGATTCAATTGAATTGGTTATTCGTGTTGTTTCAGGTTCAGCATTTTTGAAAGATTCAATTGCCACAATTGTAATCCAAGATAATGATGGTCCAACAGGTGTGCAATTTGTAGGTGGAAATTTCACTGTTGGTGAATCTGCAGGTTCTTTCGATGTAAAAATTCGATTGGTGAATAGAAAATCTGCAGGTGGAGATTTCACATTGAGATTTTTCACAAATGAGAGTTCTGCTGAAAATCCTTCCGATATTAAATTCAATCCATCGTCAAAACAGATCTTCATTACATCATCTAGCCCAGATACTATTGTTGTAAATGTTCCTGTTGTGAATGATGATATCAATGAAAGGTCTGAAGTTGTTAAATTTGGGATGGCTAATTTGAGTAACATAATTATTCTTTCTGATACTTTGAAGGTGACCATTCAAGATGATGATTATCCAATTTATAAAATTGGTACTATTCACAAACAATCGAATGTTGCCAAAACAGCAGATTCTTTGAATGTTAAATGTAGGGTATTTGGAGTGGTTTATGGAATAAATACTCGTGCAACTGGTTTAGGATTTACCATTAGAGACAATACAGGTGGAATTGGAGTTTATTCAGGAGCAAAAACTTACGGTTATACAGTAAAAGAAGGTGATTCTATCATGATTCAAGGTGCAGTTGGTCAATTTCAAGGTACGGTGCAATTGGATAGAATTGATACAATCATAAAAATTGCGAATAACCGTCCTTTGATTCAACCTAAGTTGGTTACCATAATCAATGAATCTACAGAATCAAACCTTGTGAAGTTAGAGAGAGTAAAATTAGTAGATGCTGCAGAATGGCCAACCACAGCATTAGCTGCGAATAAATTTAGTTATGTAAGAGTAATGAATACTTCTGGTGGAGTTGATACTTTGAATATAGATTCAGAGACCGACCTCGATGGCACATCAGCACCAACTGGGTATTTCAATGTAATTGGTTTGGGTGTTCAATTTGATAACTCTTCGCCATACACATCAAAATACTATTTGGCACCAAGATCTTTGAATGATTTCTCACCTGCGAGTTTGCCAGTTGTTAATTTTATGAAAACCTCTGATTTTGTTTTTGAATTAGCGGATTCATTTAAAATTGATATTTCTGTGTTCCCTTCTGATGAGAACTTCACTTTTGATGTTGTTTCTTTAGGCGGTACTGCATTAACTCCTGCGGATTATGATTTTTCAACCAAAACAATTCAAGTAACTAAGAATAACAATTACTTCTCAGTAAAAGCAAACATTACTGATGATTTAGATAGCGATGGAGATAAATTAACGTCTTTTGCGATTCGCAATATTCAAGGACCTGGATCAATTGGTAAGGATTCTATCATTATTTTGACTATTAAAGATAACGAACCAAGTTTGGTAAAATCTTTTGCTCAAGGTAATTTTAATGCATATCCGAATCCAGCAGTAGATCAAATATTCTTTACCAATGCTAAAAACATTGCCAAAATTGAATTAATTGACATGTCGGGACGACTTTTAAAATCAGAAAAATTGAATGCTACTCAAGACATTCAAACGTTGAATGTTCAAGGAATTCATGGAATTGTTTTTGTAAGAATTACTGACGTTCAAGGTCAATCATACGTAGAACGATTTGTTGTTAAATAACTTTTTAAAATTATGAATAAAGGCCTCGGATTTCTGGGGCCTTTTTTTGTGCCAATATGTTGCAAGGGTATTCATGTATAATTGCTTAATTTTGTATCAATTTGAAAGCTGTATTTAAATTTCTCAAGTATGCCGCGGATTATAGGGGATTGATTTTTCTCAATTTCCTTTTTAATTTGCTTTATATTATTTTCAATCTTATAACCTTGTTATTGATTATGCCTGTTCTTAAGTTTTTGTTCAGCAAAGACAGGAAAATTTCTGAATTAGGCGTTAATCAAAAAGATGTAGGAGAATGGTTTGCGAGTGTTTATCAATCTTTCATTGATTGGTTTGCAAAAATTGCGGAAGGTGATCCTTATCATGCATTGGCATATTTAAGTATTGGTTTGGTTGTTGTAACGGTATTGAAGAATGCTGCACGTTTTACAGCCATGAATTATATGGTGTTAATTCGAAACCGTAGTATTCGTAAAATGAGGCTAGACATTTATGAAAAGTGTTTGAATTTACCAATTGCCTATTTTAACAATGAACGAAAGGGCGATTTAATTTCACGCATGAGCAATGATATCAAGGAAATTGAATTTGCTCTGATGGTTTCATTAGAGGCACTCTACTTTCAACCTTTGAATATTGTCATTTTCATGATGGCTTTGGTAGTATTATCGGCAAAATTGACATTATATATTTTGTTGTTCTTACCAATAACAGCATTGATTATTGCCTTAATTGGTCGCTCATTGCGACGGAAATCGTCGAAGAACCAGCAATTATTGGGAAAAGTGATGAGTTCTTTTGAAGAGACACTTGGTGGAATTAGGGTGATAAAGGCATTCAATGCATCGAAGTTCTTTTACAATCGCTATAGTGATCAAGACTCTGAGTATACAAAGAATAATATTTCAGTGCAGCGTAGATATGATTTGTCGTCGCCGGTTTCTGAAACCATTGGCATTGCCGTTTCAGCTTTGCTATTGTGGCTTGGAGGAAAAATGGTATTTAGTGGCGAGTTAGATCCTGAATTTTTTCTAGGGTATTTTACAATTTTTAGCCAGTTAATACCACCTTTTAAAGGATTTTCGAATGCTTTGTATGCCGCTCAAAAGGGAATGGCAAGTTTGGAGCGTATTCAAGAGTTGGTTACAGCTCCAGTTGTAGTTGAGGACCCTAAAGAACCAATACAACCTGTATTTAATGAAAGTTTAGAACTTCGAAATGTTGGTTTTTCTTATGTTGAGGGGACACAGGTATTGTCTCAAATATCCCTCAAAATTAAAAAAGGTGAAACGATAGCATTCGTTGGTCCTTCGGGAGCTGGCAAAACTACCATTACCGATTTAATTGCGCGATTTTACGATGTTTCAGAAGGTGAAATATTGTTGGATGGAAAGGATATCAGGAAATTTAATCAAGAAGATTTGAGGCAGCTTGTGGGTGTGGTAAATCAGGAAAGTATATTGTTCAATGACACAGTGCGAAACAATATTGCGCTTGGCAAGCCCGAATTAACAGTTGAGCAAATTCAGGGTGCGGCAAAGGCAGCGTTTGCTCATGATTTTATCATGGAGATGGATTTGGGATATGATACAGAGATTGGGGAAAGAGGTGGAAAATTGAGCGGAGGACAAAAACAGAGGTTGTCAATTGCGCGGGCACTTTTGAAAGATCCTGAAATTTTAATTTTAGACGAAGCAACATCGGCTTTGGACTCTCAGAGCGAAAAGGCTGTTCAACTTGCCTTAGAGGGCCTAATGCGCAATCGTACAAGCTTAATTGTGGCGCATCGATTGAGCACGGTGATGCATGCTGATAAAATTGTAGTTTTAGACCGCGGAAAAATTGTTGAAGTGGGAACTCATCAGGAGTTGATTGCAAAGGGTGGCTTGTACAATACACTGATACAGTTGCAAGAACTTGGAAATTAAGGAAGTTCAAAGTTGACAACAGCAAAGAATATTTCCCAAGATATCCAATAATATTAAAAGGCTAGGGAAAAAACTTATTTGAATCTTTCCGATAAAAATAAAAAGGGCTGAATTTACTCAGCCCTTTTTTGTAAAAATTGATAAATTGAATGAATTATTCAGGATTGTTGTTTTCAGTTTCAGTATCGTTTTTAGCATCTTCAGCAACAGGAGTGTCTGAAGGTGTTTCTGAAATTGTAGGAGCGTCAATTGCGGTCAAAGAACTTGGATTTTCTAGATCCGTTTGATTTGCAGCAGCAATTGTAGCCGAAATTTGTTCATCTTCATCAAATGGGCGTTTTCCGATGATACGGTCTAAGTCGGACTTAAAGATGATTTCCTTATCCAAAAGTTCTAAAGCAATTGCTTCAACTTCAGCTTTCTTTTCAGTTAGCAATTGAACCGTTCTGTTATAAGCAGTATCAATTAACTCACGTACTTCTTGGTCAATTAATTGAGCTGTTTGCTCAGAATAAGGACGTTGATATCCATATTCTCCGGTTGGGTCGTTAAAACTAACATTGCCCACCTTACTGCTCATGCCGTAAATGGTAATCATGCTATATGCAAGTTTTGTTATACGTTCTAAATCGTTTTGGGCTCCGGTAGAGATTTTGCCGAAGAAGATTTGCTCGGCCACACGTCCGCCCAATGTCATACACATACTGTCCATTAACTGCTCTGTACGATATAAATATTGTTCTTTCGGAAGGTATTGTGCATAACCAAGAGCTGCAACGCCGCGCGGAACGATCGAAACTTTAAGCAAAGGATCTGCGTATTCAAGGAACCAGCCTGCAATTGCGTGTCCTGCTTCGTGGTAAGCAACAATTTTCTTTTCTTCAGGAGAAATAATTTTATTCTTTTTCTCAAGTCCACCAATTACTCGGTCGATGGCACTTTGGAAGTCTTTCATTGAAACAACTTCTTTGCCATGACGCGCAGCAATGAGGGCAGCTTCATTGCAAACATTGGCAATTTCGGCGCCGGCAAAGCCAGGTGTTTGAGCTGCTAAGCGGTGAACATCAACATCACCTGCCAGTTTAGTCAGGGGTTTGAGATGGACGTTGAAAATTTGCTCACGTCCAATAATATCGGGTCTATCAACACTGATTTGTCTATCGAAGCGACCTGGTCGCATCAAAGCACTGTCTAAAATATCGGCACGGTTAGTAGCAGCAAGAATAATTACGCCAGAGTCGGTACCAAAACCATCCATTTCAGCGAGGAGCTGATTTAGGGTATTTTCACGTTCATCATTAGAGCTTTGGAATTGATTTTTTCCTCTAGCACGTCCAATGGCATCTATTTCATCGATAAAGATAATGGCAGGTGCCTTTTCTTTTGCTTGTTTGAAAAGGTCACGCACACGGCTTGCACCCACCCCTACAAACATTTCCACAAAATCTGAGCCGGAAAGAGAAAAGAAAGGAACACCAGCTTCACCAGCAACAGCCTTAGCGAGGAGAGTTTTACCAGTTCCTGGAGGGCCAACAAGTAAAGCTCCTTTTGGAATTTTACCTCCTAAATCGGTGTATTTTTTAGGATTTTTAAGGAAATCAACGATTTCCATGACTTCTTCTTTTGCTTCTTCAAGTCCTGCAACGTCTTTGAAGGAGATATTTACTTTGGTATCTTTATCAAATAACTGAGCACGGGACCTACCAATACTAAAAATATTTGGTCCGCCACCGGAACCACCGCCGCCACCCATTCTTTTGAACATTAAATTCCAAAAGATAAGAATAATTGCAATAAAGAATACCCATTGAAAGAGTTGACCAAATATATCGCTTTGGCTAACGTATTGGATGATGAGGTCGTTTGGATTTTTACCCAGTTTGGAAATATCGGTTTTAAGGGTTTGTATTTCGTTATTGAAATAACCTTTTTCAATTTCAAAACTAAAGTTCGGTTCTGTTTCCCCGAACATATTGTCGCGTTTTTGAGCTTTCGAATAGTTTTTTTGTTGAGAAGCTTCTGTTGTAAGGAAAACCTCAACCATTCGATCATTTACAATTACAATTTTTTTGATATCGCCTTTGATAGCCATATCTCTAACTTCGTTCCAGCTCGTCGCTTGTCCTGATCCTTTTGGAAGGAAACTTAAGGCGAGAAAAACAATGAAAAGTATTCCATAAATCCAATAGTAATTGAATTTAAAGCCATTAGGCTTATTGTCGGGAGATTTGCGTTCTTCTGTCATTCTAAATTGTATCTTTTCGGTGTCAAAAATCGCACCATTTTGCGATTTAAGTACAAAACTACAATTTTAGAAACAATTGAGATTAAAAAGCGTTCGTGAAATGGAAAAAAATTGACAGAACTGATAAAATGTCAGTTGAACGGAAAAGTTAGTTTTTGAAAGTGAGCAAAGCTTGTCCCAAACGGTAAACATCATCAAATGAGTTATAGAGGGGGGCAGGTGCAATTCTGATTACATTTGGTTCTCTCCAATCAGCAATGATATTGTTATTTGTAAGGTGATCAAACAAATTTTTTCCATTTTGATCGGTCAACAGAGATAATTGTGCACCTCTTTCAGGGGGTGTGATAATTTCAAATGACAGATTGGCATTTTTAGATAAGCAATCAGTTAAAACAAATTCGAGAAATGCTGTAAGTTTAAGGCTTTTTTCTCTAAGGTTGTTGATTCCTGCGTTGTGGAAAATTTCGAGCGAGGCAAGATGCAAGGCCATTCCAAACACTGGAGCATTAGATAATTGCCATCCTGCAGCACCATTTTCTGGAACGTATCCTTTTTGCATCAAGAATCGTTGTTTTTCTTGATATCCCCACCAACCTGAAAAACGCGGTGTTTCTGGGTTCGTACAATGTTTTTCGTGTATATAAATTCCAGAAACATTGCCGGGTCCACTGTTCAAATATTTGTATGAGCACCAAGCGGCAAAATCAACATCCCAATCATGAAGTTTCAGATTAATATTGCCTGCAGCGTGGGCGAGGTCAAATCCGGCAATCGCTCCAACTTCATGCGCTTTTTTTGTAATTTCTGGTATATTAAAATACTGGCCGGTATAATATTGCACACCGCTAAAGAAAACCAAAGCAACCTCGTTTTTATGATTTTCGATGGTTTGTAAAATATCTTCAGTTCTTAAGGAGTGTTCACCGCTGCGAGGTTCAATTTCAATGACTGCATCTTGGTAAGAAAAACCATGATGAAGTACTTGGCTTTCAATGGCATACATATCGGAAGGGAACGCCCCCGCTTCCATAATGATTTTGAATCGTTGTTGGGTTGGTTTGTAAAACGAAACCATTAGAAGGTGTAAATTTACGGTAAGTTGATTCATTACAACTACTTCAATTGGTTTCGCACCAACCACTTCGGCAGCAAAATCGGTTAAAAATTTGTGATAGTGAAACCAAGGTTTACGCCCATGAAAATGTCCCTCAACACCCCATTTACCCCAATCTTCAAGTTCAACTTCAAGGGCATTTTTAGCCGTTATTGGCTGCAAACCGAGGGAGTTTCCACAGAAATAAATCTGAGGTTGGTTTTGATGATTTACTGGGAAAATAAATTGATTTTTGAATGCTGCAAGTGAATCGGAGTGATCGCAACTTTGGGCAAATTCGGGGGTATTTTCAAAAGTGTAATTCACGTTGCAAAGGTAATCATGAAATTGAAATTGAAATGAATAAAAGTGAGTTGAGATTTAAATAATTATATTTGCATCGTTTTGAAAATTGAAGAAGAAATAAAACAAAGTAAATTCGTTTCGCCATTGCATAAAGCAATCGTAAATGTTATGTTTACCAACGGTTGGTTTACAAATCAATTGAGAGATGTTTTCAAAGATCATCAATTAACAAATCAACAATATAATGTTCTTCGAATTTTGAGAGGTAAATTTCCAGAGTCATTGAATCCTTCGGAAATTAAATCGGTGATGATAGATAAAAACCCGGATTTGACGAGATTGTGCGACAGACTTTGCACGATGGGCTTAATTGATCGTTGCATTGATGGCGAGAATCGTCGTAAAATGAACATTAAAATCAATGAAAAGGGTTTGGCAATTTTGGAAAAGATAGACCCAGAGATGGATAAGTTTCATTCAACGATTGGAAATATTTCTGATGCTGAGGCAGCATTGTTGAGTGATTTATTGGACAAAATTCGCGGTTAATCTTTAATCACCATGGTTAGACCATCTCTGATGGGCAGAATCACCGTTCGCCATCCTTGACTTTTAGCAAGTTCTTGGTTAAAAAGATGCATATTTTTTGTGTCTTTGTCGTTGTTGCGCAGTGCTTCATTTAATACTTTTCCGCTCCATAAAGTATTATCGAAAAGCATGATTCCACCTTTTTTGAGTATTGGGAGGCAGGAATGAAAATAGTGAATATAGTTGGCTTTATCTGCATCAACAAAAATAAAATCGGGTTGAATGTTGAGCGTAGGTAACACTTGTAGTGCTGGTCCAACATGAAATTTTACATCATTCATGAAAGGATAATTTTTCCAAAAAGATTGTGTTTTGAAAGCCATTTCGGCATCAGCTTCAATGGTATGAATCTCGGTTTCGGGAGAGGCTCTAACCGTTAAACAGGCTGTGGCATAACCGGTGAAGGTACCAATTTCAAGTATGGTATTTGGATTTTTAAGGGACACTAGCATGGCGAGAAATTCACCTTGTAGTTTACCGCTCAATTGTCTGGGATTAAATGTTTTAAGCCAGGCAAAAGCGGTATTGTCTTTCAAGAAATCATGTTCTATCGAACTATTTTGTTCGCAATAAAGGTGTAGAGAATCTTGCCAATTTGGATGCATAAAAAAATGATT
>CAZYBT010000021.1:18531-30554 GCA_964645755.1 uncultured Rhizobium sp. | reverse complement strand
ATTGCAACAATTAAACAACATTTTTTTTTCAAATAATTTGATCATCCCTCAAATTAATAAAAATTTAAACGTGTGAAAATGGTGGATAATATTGTGATAAACTATATCAATGTCTAATAAATAAATCACAATATTTGTATCCTAAATAATACAATATGGCGCATATACTTGTAGTAGATGATGAGGCTCCTATCAGAGAAACCCTGAAGGAAATCCTTGAATATGAAGACTTTGAAGTTTCCCTTGCCGACAATGGAGAAAAAGCGTGGTCGTTAATTCAAAAGAATGACTTCGATGTAATTCTTTGTGATGTGAAAATGCCAGGTATCGATGGCATGGAATTGTTGGAAAAAGTCCAGGCTTTCCGCCCTGATATTCCAATGGTTATGATTTCAGGACATGGAAATGTTGAAATGGCTATAGACTCTACTAAAAAAGGAGCCTACGACTTTATCACCAAACCACCTGATTTAAATCGTTTGTTGATTACATTGCGCAATGCAATTGATCGCAACAATTTGGTTACCGAAACTAAGGTCCTAAAAAGAAAAGTTGCAAAAACCTTCGATATCATTGGTGAAACACCTGCAATTTCAAAAATTAAAGAAACCATTGAAAAAGTTGCTCCTACCGAAGCAAGGGTTCTTATCACAGGTGAAAATGGAACAGGTAAAGAACTTGTTGCCAGATGGGTACACGAACGCAGTACCCGCGCATCTCAAAATTTGATTGAAGTAAACTGCGCTTCTATTCCAACTGAATTAATTGAAAGTGAATTGTTTGGACATGAAAAAGGGAGTTTTACTTCCGCAATTAAACAAAGAATTGGAAAATTTGAACAAGCTCACGGAGGTACACTTTTCCTAGATGAAATTGGAGATATGTCTATGGCTGCTCAAGCCAAAGTTCTTCGTGCCATTCAAGAAGGAAAAATTACCCGCGTAGGTGGCGACAAAGAAATCAAAGTAGATGTTAGAATAGTTGCTGCAACAAATAAAAATCTTCTGGAAGAAATAGAAAAAGGAAACTTTAGAATGGATTTGTATCACAGACTCTCAGTGATTTTGATACATGTCCCTACCCTTAATGAAAGAGCTGAAGATATTCCAATGATAGCCGATAAATTTTTGGCTGAAATTTGCTCTGAAAACGGAATGTCAACCAAAAAATTCACTGCCGATGGATATCGCGCATTGCAAGATGTAAATTGGACAGGAAATATCCGTGAACTGCGAAATGTTATTGAAAGATTGGTCATTTTGTGTGATGAAAATATTACTGGCGATGATGTATTCATGTACAGCAACCCCGCTCAAAGAGGTTCTGATCCTTTTGGTGTTGTAGACGAATATAAAACACTTCAAGACTTTAGGGACTTTGCTGAAAAAGTATTCATCGAAAGGAAATTGGTTCAAAATGCATGGAATGTTGCAAAAACAGCCATAGAAATCGATATTCAAAGAAGTCACCTCTACAATAAAATTGAAAAATACAGTTTAAAACGACGTTAATATGCTGGCTGAAACCGGTCAAAATATCGAAAAAAGCGTCGATATACTCCGCTACAACGGTTTGGTTGCCATTCCTACTGAAACAGTTTATGGATTGGCGGCGAATGGATTCAACCAAACCGCGGTTGCCAAAATTTTTGAAGCCAAAAATCGTCCATTTTTTGATCCTCTCATTTTGCATATTTCAAATGCCAAAATGTTGAACGAAATTGTAACTAAAATTCCCCAAAAGGCATCTCAACTAATGGAAAAGTTTTGGCCCGGACCATTAACTTTTGTCCTTCAAAAATCAAATAAAGTACCAGATTTGGTTACTTCAGGACATTCAACGGTGGCTGTTAGAATGCCCAATCACCCGCTAACACTTTCATTATTAGATAATTTAGAATTTCCGTTAGCGGCTCCTTCTGCCAATCCTTTCGGATATGTTAGTCCAACCACTGCTAAGCATGTTTTTGATCAATTGGGATCAAAAATCCCCTATATTTTAGATGGCGGATCATGTGAGGTCGGTTTGGAAAGTACCATTATTTCTTTTGAAAATGAATTGAATCCTACAATTTTAAGATTAGGTGGAATATCCCAAGAAAAAATAGAAGAAATTATTGGAAAAGTTTCTTGTAATGTAAATCAGAATAGCAATCCACAAGCCCCTGGACAATTGGATCAACATTATTCCCCGTATTGTAAATTACTGTTAATTAATAATATAAAATTAAATATTTCTAATATTCCTAAAATATTGTTTTTTTCGCCCGTCACTAGAGGCAAGTATTTTGAAAACCATATGATATTTCCACACGAACCAATTTATCTCAGCGAAAACAATGATTTGGTGGAGGCCGCCTCAAAGTTATTTTCAACCTTAAGGGATTTTGATCAAAAGGGATATGATACAGTCTTTATAGAAATGTCTCCAGACCAAGGAATTGGTAGGGCTATAAACGACAGATTGACAAGGGCAATGGCAAAACGCCATTAAATTTCATCATCCTGTATAAATTCTAGGGTGTTATCGAGCATCATCCAAAAAGCCTCGTTTACATCTTGCAAACCGGCAATTGGATGTGCTACTCCGAACGTGTGATCTCCATTATCAACTTTATACATAATGCTATGGGCGCAAGCATTATAGATATTTTCTGCTGCTTTAAACGGAACAGATTGATCATTTGTACCATGCACCACCAACAGAGGCTTAGTTAAAGTTTGAGCAGCATTTAAGATATCATATTTCTGCTCATTTTCCATAAATTCTTGATAGATGAAATAATTCAACGGCATTTTCTGTTTGGTTCTCTGATTATCAATATAAACCACACCTTCATTTTTCCATTGTTCCATATCAATCCCCCTCAAAATATGTCGGTAAGAATCTATAGCAGCCCATGTGATTACTTTTTTCACATAATCTGGAAATAATTTTGCAAATAAGAGAACATTCCCCCCTCCTCTACTATGTCCTAACCAATGAATAGCTTCTGGATCTAATCCATATTCATCCTTACCTTCATTTACCATCCACATTGCCAAGGATTCTAAATCTCGAAGTTCTTGGCCAACCGAATTGTCGGCAAAAGATTCAAGATCATCAAAATCTCTGGCAAGTACTCCATTGTGGGAATGATTAAAGGTAATCATAGCCATATTTTCAGTGACTAAAAATTGATTTAAATGAGGGACAAAACCCCAATCTTTGAAGCCTTTAAAGCGATGGCAATACACCAAAGTTGAAAGTTTTTCAGTTCCTGGGATCTCAGGTAAAAACAAATCGACGGCCATTGAATGACCGTCGATTGTATTGATTTGAAAAGAAATTTTTCTGTTCACAGTAGTGCCCAGGACCGGAGTCGAACCGGTACGAGTGTTAGCTCACAGGTGTTTGAGACCAGCGCGTCTACCAATTCCGCCACCTGGGCAATAATTCTTTTCAGAACGGGAGTGCAAATATACATAAAAATATTAAGTATACAAATCAAAATTCATACATTTTTTCTCCCACTCCACAACTTCTAAAGCAGTTAATTGACTATTAATAATTTGAAATCGAATTGCAGTTCTTACTTGGTGAAATCCGTGTAAACCACATGCCCCTGGATTCATGTACATGAAGTTAAACTGAGGATCTTTTTTCACCAAAAGGATATGTGAATGCCCGCAAATAAATACATCAGGTGGGTTATTTTTGAGGGAATTTAACAATTTGGGATTATATTTTCCGGGTCTACCGCCAATATGTGTCATCCAAAATTTAATTCCATCAATAGTAAATTTATTGTGTAATTGATACCAACCTTTTACATCAGTACCATCAACATTTCCAAAAACGCCTCGAATGGGTTTACCCAATTTAAAAATTTCTTGATGCAATGATAAATTCAACCAATCTCCAGCGTGCCAAACTTCATCTGCCCATTCAACATGATTTAGAATTCCTTTGTCCCAATAACCATGATTATCGCTTAACAAGAGTACTTTCATAAGGCTCTTTTCTCCAAAATTGTTGCAAAACCCACAGCGCTCAGAAACGACATCAGCGGATAAAACGGCAAAAGATATCGGGCTGAGCCCACAGGGCCAGCCATAAAAGCGAAAATCAAAATCAAAG
This sequence comes from uncultured Rhizobium sp., assembly GCA_964645755.1. Lineage (GTDB taxonomy): Bacteria > Bacteroidota > Bacteroidia > NS11-12g > UBA955 > VMCP01. The sequence goes on along the minus strand of CAZYBT010000021.1, from coordinate 26,435 downwards.
CCGCAAAAAATGCAAAAACAAAATACCTCCGCCAATGAATAATGGCGATAAATGCAAATAATAATTTAACAACAGATAAAAATAGAAATAAAACAATGTAGAACCACTCAAAAAAGGTTCGATTCTTATTTTCATTGCCATCATTCACGCCCATAAATCCTTGTGTTCGACTCCAATTGAAAAATACCATTGCATCATACCTGCCGGGATCTAAAATCGTTGCAAATACACCCTTGAAATGAATCATCCAATAAACAGGATCCTTCAAAATGGGTGTAGATTCACTTTTCAAATATTGAATGATAAAAGGCCAATTCTGTTTGTTTTTTTGGATATTTCTTTCATATTCTTGATTGTATTGCGCCTCCACAAGACTGTCGTTTTGAATTTTCTGCAATAAATATTTTTTTCGATTGTAATCATATGCATTGGTATATCCAACTGAACTATATTCAAACACATTGTATTGTTTCAAATGCAATCCACAGATAACCAAGTATGTAGCAATGGGTATTACGTCGAATATTGTAGGCTGATATCGTTTAAACAAATACAAAACAACAGGAAGCAACATTAAAATGATAAAAACAGGTTTTAAAAGTATCAAACACGTCAATAAAAAAGGTAAACGCTTCCAATGTCCCTCAAAATAAAATAAGATCCAAGTCAACAAAGTTGCTTGAACAATAATTTCCGGCATGATAAAACCCGTGTAAAAAAACTGTAATGGATAGGTTAAAAGTGCAATCATGGAATAAAACCACAATCTTAAAAATAGGTTAAAATGCTGAATTAACCGATACAATATCAATGGAATGGACAAAGAAATGAACAATTGAAAAATCAACAAAAGGACATGAGAATTGTTCAATATTTTAAGAATCAGAGGATATCCCAAAGTACGTCGAATTGGCTCGAGCATTCTATCTTGAGGGACATTTTCAAAATTCCAATTTTGAATCAAATGTTCAGCTTTTTTTAAATATTCGTGTGAATCAATCAAAATAGCCTCATTGGTAATTTGTTTCAGTAGGGCTAAAATAGCGAGGAAAGTATAAACCCAAAATACCTTTTGATTAAGGCAAAACTTTAGGGATTGAACCATTGCAACACCATTAAAATGATTGTATCGAACATAAAGAGAGCAATTTTTAGCTCAAATTTTTTCAGCAACGCTACGATAATTGACAGCAATATTACAACCGCAGGAAGAATAAAATACTCAATTTGCAACGGATAATGATAATTGCTGTGATTGCTAATTGAGTCATATTCAGGCATATGCTGATCGAGTATAGCTCTAGCATCGTGTTTAAAAGGGGTAAAATAAAGATATAAGGTATCGCCCTCTTTAAGTCTGAAATAAACGTCTTCCTCTACTTCAACTTGTACCAATTTGAGTTCAGAAGGTACAGAATCTAGACATTCTACAAAAATTGAATTCTTATTAAAGTCTTGAATATCATAATCATCTGTAATTTGAACAGACGTTTGATTGTTCAATACTTTATATTGGTAACAATCCGCAGGTAGAAGTTCAACTGCGAAATGAAAAGTGGCTACAATTAAAAATAGAATTGCAAAATAGGTTGCCAATTTGTTAATTTTAAATTCCATCACAATTGGCGCAATATAGGCAAATACTGAGAATTAAATCTCAGTATTTACATCCCATTGTTCTAGATAATCAGCAACTCGGCGAACAAACATACCACCCAATCCACCATCAACAACTCTGTGATCGTAAGAATGGCTCAGGTACATCATATGACGAATGGCGATAACATCACCAAATTCTGTTTCAATTACGGCTGGTTTTTTGCGAATTGCACCAACGGCCATAATTGCTACTTGAGGTTGGTTGATAACAGGTGTTCCCATTACATTTCCAAAAGAGCCAACATTTGTAACGGTGTATGTACCACCTTGAATTTCATCTGGAGTTAATTTATTCACCCTTGCTCTTGCGGCCAAATCATTTACCACGCGCGTAATTCCCAATAGATTCATAGTATCAGCATTTTTAATAACTGGCACAATGAGGTTTCCATTTTGTTGAGCTACGGCCATACCAACGTTTACATTTTTCTTTTTAATAATTTTGTTATCTCCCTCAACAGAAACATTAATCATAGGGAAATCTTTAATTGCTTTGGCAATTGCTTGAATGAAAATTGGCGTAAATGTGATGTTTTCACCTTCTCTCTTTTTGAAAGAATCTTTAATTTTATTCCTCCAATTAACAAGGTTGGTTACATCTGCCTCAACGAAACTGGTAACGTGAGGACTAACGCGTTTGCTCATGACCATATGGTCTGCAATCAACTTGCGCACACGATCCATTTCTATCACTTCATCACCCGAACCAATAACAGTTGGTTTAGACTCTGTTTTGGCTGGGGTTGGGATATTAGCAGTGTTTTGAGTTTGAATTACAGGTGCTGATTCAACGGGTACCGACAACTCAGGGGTAATCATTGGTTGAACCGGAGCTTGAATATTTGATTTGTTTTGAACAAAATTCAGAATATCTGATTTGGTCACACGACCATCTTTACCAGTTCCCGGAATTTGCTCTAGTTGAGCCATAGAAATACCTTCTTCTCTGGCAATATTCAGAACCAAAGGAGAGTAAAAACGACCTTCTGCAGAAGCAGGACTTACGTGATTTTGAGTAATTTCTGCAATTTGTTTTTCAATATTCTGCGCTGCAGCTTGTGGCGTGGCAACCGGCTCAATGGCAGGTGTTACATTGTTCACAACTGGTGTAGAAACAGATGCTGAAGTAGCTTCTGAGTCAATCATAGCAACCGCCTCTCCCACTTTCACGACATCTCCATCTTTGTAAAGCTGTTTCACAAGAATTCCAGCTTCAGTACTCGGAATCTCACTATCTACTTTGTCGGTTGCAATTTCAACAATTGGTTCGTCTTTTTCTACACGTTCACCAACGTTTTTTAACCATCGAATTACAGTTGCTTCTGCAATACTCTCACCCATTTTGGGCATAAGGATTGGTTTTTCTGCCATAATATTAAGATGCAAATTTCGACATTTTTATTTGCAACCACAAATTAATTAAAAAAGGATTGTTAAAAATGACTTATTCTTCAGGGAAATCATCTTCATGTATTTGTAAACCAACAAGTTTCATCAGTTCAACAACTTCGTTTTGTTTGATGAAATCTTGTTGTTCACCAAAAGAGTAATGCAAATTTCTAAGTATTCTCTTAAATATTTCCATTGATGTGCAAGGAAGATAAAAACTATCTTGAGGAATTACATTAATTACTTTCAAAAAAGCATCAATACTATCCTTATTGAATATTTGTCCTTTACTAAATGGATTGAAATAAAATTCAACCGATTCAACATCGGAGATAATCAATTTATTTTTAGGAATTACACCGTATTCATTTGGTGCAGATTTTAACTTACAATAAGCTAACACAAAGTGTTGAGGTAAATTAACACCAAATACTGGGATTCCAAGATCTTGTGCAACAGTAAGATAAAGAATCGCCAAACTGATCGGGTTCCCCATTTTTGTCTCTAAAACCCTGGGTAAAATGGAATTTTCAGGGGAATGATAATTTTCATTATTCCCTTTAAATCCATTTCTTTCGAAAAAAATATGATTGAGAATCGCGATTTGATCAAGAGGATTGTGAACACCTGAAAGCATCACCCAAGCATCAATTTTCAATTGATTTAATTGTGCTTTGATAGAATCGTATTTTAGCCCGGGATATTGAATTCTACTCGCTAATATCCAAGCAGTTAGAGCATCAGGATTTTCAGAATCCACCCATTGATGAACAGCTTGAAACAATTCTTGACGTTGAATATTCTTAAGAATTTTTTCAATTCGAAGGTTTAACTCTGGGAATTCTTGGTTGAGCCAAATTTGTTCTAATTCGGATACAATACTGCTACCGAGCTCGATAAATTTCTGTTCTACAACATCTAAAACTTCTTGATCTGTATCATCAAGAAGTTTTATCATTGCAATTAATTGTGAATTTGTAATCACAATCCTTATTTTTTTGTCTTCTTAGCAGCAGTACCTTTGGATTTGCTGGCTGTTGTTTTTTTACTTGTCGTTTTTTTAGCGGCAGTTGGCGCAGGAGATTGATTTTTGATAATCTCAATCACATTTTCGTATGTTAGATTTTGCCATTCTGTATTTGATGGAATTTTAATATTATCTTTTCCAAATTTGATGTAAGCACCATATCTTCCATTCTGTATTTGGAGGCTAGAATCTTGCTCAAATGTTTTGAGAACTTTGCTCGCTTCGCTCGCAACTTTAGCATCACATAGTTCAATGGCTCTCTCAAGAGTAATTGCAAAGGGATCATCACTTTTGGCTAAAGAAACAAAAAGATCACCAAACTTAATATACGGTCCAAATCTACCTTTATTCACCGATAAAGTTTCGCCTTTATAGTTTCCAACTTCGCGGGGTAATTGAGGACGACTAAAATAATCATCTAAAAATGCCACAACGTTTTCATTGGTAAATTCCAGGATATTTGTGCCTGAGGGCAAACTATAAAATTTATCTTGATACTTCACATACGGCCCATACTTCCCTTTCCCCAAAGCCACAGGTTCACCTTTGTAAGTCATGGATTGCTTTGAAAGATTGAACAATTGAAGTGCCTCCGCAAGGGTGATTGTTTCTAAACTTTGATTTGGCAATAAACTCGCAAATTTAGGAGTATCGGTATCATCTTTTGATCCAACTTGTACAATTGCACCGTATCTGCCCAATCTTACTAAAACATCATAACCTGTTTCAGGATCTTTACCTAGAATTCTCTCCCCTGTTGCCCTTTGACCAGCCCCAGCAGTTTGTTCTACACTGATCGAAAAAGGTTTATAGAAATCGCCAATCATAGATTGCCAACCTTTCATCCCCTTTGCAATTTCATCAAATTCTTTTTCTACCGATGCTGTGAAGCCATAATCCATAATTTCATTGAAATTCTCTAACAAGAAATCAGTGACAATTGTTCCAATATCCGTTGGAAACAGTTTATTCTTTTCAAATCCAAAATTTTCTTCAACCAGTTTCTTTTCTATCTGCTGATTTTTAAGCACAAGTTGAACCACATGTCGTTTTGATCCATTTCGAGACTCAGAAACTACATATCCACGTTTTTGAACGGTTTGAATGGTTGGAGCGTAAGTAGAGGGTCTACCTATTCCCAATTCTTCCAATTTTTTAACCAAGGAAGCCTCTGTGTATCGAGGAGCACTTTTTGCAAACTTCTCTGAGGCTAAAATTTCAGATGTTGTCAGTTTTTCATTTAAACTCACAGCAGGCAATACTGATTCGTCACCTTCTTCATCTTCATCATCTGTACTTTCAAGATATACTTTTAGAAATCCTTCGAACTTAATTACCTCACCTTCTACTTTGAAGATTTCAGAATTCTTATTATTCGAAATGGTGATGATGGTTTTTTCCAACTCTGCTTTTGCCATTTGAGAGGCAATTGCTCTTTTCCATATAAGCTCGTAAAGTTTCTTTTGTTGAGGATCAGCGCCGGAATTTCTATTGTTGAAATAAGTAGGTCTGATTGCTTCGTGAGCTTCTTGTGCATTTTCGCTTTTGGTGTTAAAATTTCTCGTTTGAGAAAATCTATCTCCATATTCTTTTACAATTTCTTCTTTCGCAGCAGCTATAGCCGTTTGACTCAAATTAACAGAATCTGTTCTCATGTATGAGATATGTCCGTTCTCATATAATTTTTGAGCCAATTGCATGGTTCTTGAAACATCGTATCCAAGTTTTCTCGAAGCTTCTTGCTGCAAAGTAGATGTAGTGAACGGAGGTGCTGGATTTCTAAAAGTTGGTTTTACTTCTAAGTTATCTACATTGAATTCAGCATCTTTGATACTTTCCAAGAAATTAGTTGCCTCTTGCTCTGTTTTGAATCTTTTAGTCAGTTCAGCTTTTAAACTTTTACCTTCTTTATTTTTAAAAACACAGGTGATTCTGAAATCACTATTTGATTTAAAATCATTTATTTCGCGCTCTCGTTCAACAACTAATCTGACAGCAACTGATTGAACTCGCCCTGCGCTCAATGACGGTTTTACTCTTTTCCATAGAACTGGAGAAAGCTGAAAACCAACTAACCTATCTAAAACTCGACGAGCTTGTTGGGCATCCACCAAAAAATTGTCAATATTTCTTGGATTAGCAACAGCATTTAAAATTGCCGGCTTTGTAATTTCATTGAAAACGATTCTTTTGGTATTGCCGGGTTTAAGCTTTAACTCGTCGAACAAATGCCAACTAATAGCTTCTCCTTCCCGGTCTTCGTCCGTTGCTAACCATACAACTTCTGCACTCGAGGCCAATTTTTTCAATTCTTTAACCAATGTCTTTTTATCATCGGAAACTTCATATTTCGGTACAAAGCCATTTTCAATGTCAATGGCATTATTTCCTGATGCTAAGTCTCGTATATGTCCTCTACTTGAGGTCACATAAAAGTCGGGACCCAAAAACTTCTCAATGGTTTTTGCTTTTGCTGGTGACTCAACAATTACTAAATTTTTCATCTCTTTTTATTACTCAGCTGCAAAAATTAAAGGCTGTGATACAGTACCCATTTCTGTTTGAATAGACAATATATACAATCCAAACGTTTCATTGTTTGGATGATAAACTTCAAATTCGTTGTCTCCAATGTTCAAAGCTCCTTGATGAATGAGCGAAACCACTCTTCCCGACATATCAGTAAGCACGATTGATGCACTTGAAGCACCGATAATGCTCTTCAATTTTAATGTGGCTTTTCCTTTTGCAGGATTTGGATACAAGTTCACTGAAATATTTTCTTTGGCAATATGATTGGCTCCAGCATAATATTGACTCAGATTTATGTTGTCTATGTACACAGGATTACCTCCTTCGCTCAAGACATCGATTCTAAAGATAATATTTTGAGAAGTTCCATAACCAATCGAAGAAAGTGAGCCAATACCAAAACGCTTCCATTGGGTTTCTGATGTTGGTTTAAAATTATTTACATAAGGTGCACTCGTTGCATACGTTAAACCTGTACCGGTTCTTTCCCAGATGGGCTTGAATGATCCACCACAATCGGTTGAAGCATATATCCTTGCAACTTCTGAAACATCCACAGCAGACATTGCATACGACAAATAGAAAGTGAATTTAGGGGCAGAAGAGTTTGGTATTTTAGTGATATCAAAACTTTGAGTGGTAAAACTGTAAACTTTTCCGGCCGCTGATCCAGTGGTGATTGGGGCAACAAACGATTTATTGCTTTTATATCCCACCGTGCTATTTATTTGAAACTGGGTTCCGCTAGGAGAAAAATGCGTCAAGGTATTGTTTGCAATTGGATCAGCACCTTCAAATCCCTCTTCATAATATGGAATTCCCACACCCACAGACGGTAATACAGTAATATAATCTGTTTTTGTATTGGTATTGGAACCATTTGCATTCTGTGCCATTAAAGAAACAGAATAAACACCTGGCGTTTGATAAACAACTGTTGGGTTTGGTTGACTCGAAGATGGTGAAGAAGATCCCGTTAATGTCCATGACCTTACTGTTGGAGTACCTTTGCACGACAAATCAGTAAAAGTGATTGGCTGTCCGGCACATACACGAGTTGCAGATGCTGTAAAATTAGCAACAGGCGCCACTGCAGATGTTGTAACCCCTGTAGCCAATAAGTTGGCAGCAGAAATAAGGCTATTTCGCGGACTTTGTAACAAAAATCCTCTCATTCTCGCGATTTGTTTAATCGAAAATGCTGCCATGCATTTACCATTGGAATAATCCATGTAATTCTCCCACATATCTGGCAAATCAGGCACATCGTTATTACAAGAATTACCGTTAGCCGGGC
>CAZYBT010000021.1:0-18521 GCA_964645755.1 uncultured Rhizobium sp. | reverse complement strand
TACCATTTACAGGGGGAGTGTCATCACATTGATCACCGCCGGCACATCCATCTTGAAATGTATGATAAAGTCCCAAATAATGTCCAATCTCATGGGTTAAAGTTCTACCACCATCACCATTTGATGCAGTTCCAATGGTACCTACGTTGTCATGACGAACCACTATTCCATCTCTAGATGTACCAGCCATCCACGGGAAAACGGCATATCCTAAAACGGTGCCTGAGCTACTTGAACCATCGGTAATATTGGTCACAACCCAAATATTTAAATATTTTTTGTAGTTCCAATAGGCAAGGTATTTCACCTTTTCAGTGGTCATACTCATATCAACTCCATCTGATGAATAAATTCGATTTACACCATCGAAACAATTTCCATTAGGATCTATTGACGCCAATGCAAACTTGATATCTGCACTTCCAACCAATGATGTGAATTGAGACCTCAATGAGGTTTTGTTCGTGTTCGTATAACTAAAATCTTCGTTTAAAACACGAATTTGATCCACAATTTGCTCCCTTGAAATATTCTCTGGTCCGTTTGTATGGATCACATGAAAAACAACGGGTATGGTATATACTGTAGCTCTTTTTTCTACAGATTTACCATTCACATGTGATGAAACATCATTGTTGAACTGATTTTCGATAGACTTCAATGAAGGATTCGACTTTAACTGTTGCTGATAATACTCGTCGGCAGCACAATGATGATGTTGTGCATTCAAAATTGTTGCCATGAACGTAATACCTAGAATTGTAAAAAATTTTCTCATTCTTCTGCAAATTAACGTGAATTATTGATGATATAAACCATGGGTTGCTAAATAAGCTGACGATTTTCGGCTAATTTTCGTTGGTTGTATCGGAAAAAATGCATCTTTAAAGTGTACCATTTGAACCCCATATTTGACCAAAATAATTGAAATAATATCAAATCTAACTTTTTTATATTCAGTATTTTGAACCATGAATTTCTTCGCTGCACGTATTAAATTATCGCGTTTAGTTTTGTGAACAGAATTTTCGGGATGTAAAAAATTTGTAAATGTTTTGGTTTTTACTTCTACAAATATCCAATTTTTTTCATCCGTGGCAATGATGTCTACTTCCAGATGTCCCGCACGGTAATTGATTTTAAAAATCTTATATCCCTGTCTGTAAAGCCATTTGGCCGCCATAAATTCCCCTAAGTTGCCATTTGTTTGCTGTATTGCCATTTTTTCTTTTTTGTAAAGATAACATAGTAATTATCCCTGATTTTCGATTCCCCGCAATTCTCGCGTAAATTTGTATCATGAATTTTTGCATTTTTCACAAATTAAAAACAGAAAATTACGCACATACCCTTGATTATCAAAGACATACTTTTGAAAATGCAATTTCGAACAAACAACAAGGCATTGTACCAATGAACGAACTGATAAGTGTAGAACACAATCATGTGTACACCTTTGGTAAACATGCTGAACACTCAAATTTGTTGGTAAATTCTGCTTTTTTACAAACGCTTGGGGCAGAAACGTTTGAAATAGAAAGAGGGGGCGACATTACGTATCATGGTCCCGGACAATTGGTGGTTTACCCCATTTTTGACTTAGAGCAACTCAACATAGGCATCAAACAGTTTGTTGCGAACATTGAACTTGCCATCATTAAAACTTTATTTCATTACAATATAGAAGCAGGCATTATTCCTGATAGAATTGGAGTTTGGCTCGACATTGGAAAACCTACCGAAAGAAAAATTGCTGCAATTGGCATAAAAAGTAGTCGTTATGTTACCATGCACGGCCTTGCATTGAATGTAAATACCGATTTATCGATGTTCCAACACATAGTACCTTGCGGTATTGTTAACAAAGGGGTTACAAGTATGGAAAAAGAATTAAACGAAAAAATTGATATGTTCGAAGTAAATTCTATACTTGTAAAACAATTTAAATCTATCTTTGAATTACAAGATTATGAACAACAAAAACATTAAATGGATTGTTATCGGAGGAATTGTATTCGTATTATTTCTTTGGGTAATGAGTAGCTACAACGGTTTGGTAGGCAGAGACGTAGAAGTTCAAAAAGCATGGAGCAACGTTGAAACCCAATACCAAAGACGTTCTGACTTGATTGTGAACATTGTTAAAATTGCAATGAAAGCCAGTAAAGTGGAAAACAAAATTTTAACCGATGTTATCGCAGCCAGAAACAATGCGAATTCAGTAAAAATTGATCCATCAAAATTAACAGAGGACCAATTGAACAAATTTGCCATGGCTCAAAACCAAGTAAAAAGTAGTTTCAATGTTGTGGTAGAGCAATATCCTGATCTCAAATCTATTCCTCAGTTTGCAAAAATACAGGATGAGATTGCGGGCACAGAAAACCGTGTTGGAACTGCAAGAAAAGATTTTAACGATGTTGTGGCTGAATACAACAGAGCCATCCGTAGTTTCCCAGGCAATATTTTTGCGGGAATCTTTGGATTTACTCAAAAATCTGCATTCAAAGCCGATGAAGGCACTGAAAAAGCTCCAAACCTTGACGAACTCCTAGACAAAGAATAATTCATGCTCCCTTGGTTGCATTTTTCTTGCCCTGTAGAAAAAATTGAGGCTTCTTTGATTGTAAATGCAATTAAAGAAGCCGAAAAAACTACATCTGCTGAGATTCGGGTTCACTACACTACAAAAAAAACAAATTTAGATTTGATGAAAGAAGCACAAGCTACTTTCCTCAATCTCAAAATGAACCTGACTGAAAATCGCAACGGGGTCCTTATTTTCCTAAGACTAAAATCCAAAGAAATAGCAATTATTGGTGATATTGGTATTCACCAACATGTTGGCAATGAGTTTTGGGAAGCTGTCAAAGAAGTTATGATTCAAACAATAAAAACACAAAATATCACACAAGGAATCATTCAAGGTGTAGAATTGGCAGGGAAACAATTGAGTAATTTTTTTCCTCCCTCCTCCCAAAATCCGAATGAATTATCTGACGAAATTACACATGACTAAATACATTGTCTGTTTTTTATATTTTGTTGGAGGGACATTTTTAGAAGCATTTTCTCAACAGCAGATGCCAGATATTTCTGGCCAACCAAAACATATTTATGATTTCGCCAATGTTCTAAGCCCTGAGGAAATATCAAAAATTGAAGCGGTACTTTTTAATTACGAAGACACTACATCTACTCAAATTGCTGTTCTTATTGAACCCGACTTAAACGGTATCGACGTTTTTGATCGGGCCATGTTTGTTGCGAGAAATTGGAAAATTGGCCAAGTCCAAAAAAACAATGGAATACTCCTTTATATTGCAGTGAACGATCATAAATATCAAACTGTAGTGGCGAATGGTGCCCAGGGTAAACTCAATGATGGATTGGTTGGAGAAATTCAAAGAGAATATTTAGTTCCTGGTTTAAAAGCTGGTAACTACTTCAGCGCTGTTCTCAATACAATAAATGCCTATTCAGACGCACTCAATGGCGAATTCAAAGGAAAAGCATTCAAAAAGAAAAAAACCAAATTTCCGAAATTTGTTGTCCCTCTGATTATTATTTTCTTGATACTATTGTTTAGAAAACGAGGCAATGGTGGTGGGTTTGGTCGCTCTGGTTTCTATTCACCACCAATTTTCTATGGCGGTGGATTTGGTAGCGGTTTTGGAGGTGGCTCTAGTTCTTCAAGCGGAAGCTCCTGGGGTGGTTTCGGCGGCGGCGGCGGATTTGATGGCGGTGGCGCCGGTGGAAGTTGGTAGCACCCAATGTCCCTCAAAATAAAAAATCAATACTCTATCCTGTAGATATAATAGGTTTGGTTTACATTCACAGGATTCAACCACACCATAAATCTGTCTAAATAGCTCGACTCAACGGTTTTTTCGAAAATGAGATCCTTTACTTGTGATTTCACCTGTTGTTTGCGGATCTCCAAATTTTTAGGTTCTGCAAAAATAATGTGAGTTGGCAAAGGCTTATGCTCTTTTTTAAGTGTTTCAAAAAGCTCTTTAACACCATAATCTTGGCGTATTGTGTAATAATTGTTCCAAACTCCGTGATAAAATCTAGGCATTAAAACAGAGCCCCACATGTGGGTGGTTTCAAGCGCAAAATATTCTACTCCTCCCCTTTCTCTGAAGTACTTCATTGCCCTTAATTTGCTAATTTTGGTTGAAGCAGGGGTTAATACCAACAACAAAATAAAATTTATTGTCCAAATAAAATTCCAACAATTAGTATAAAATGAGTTCTTTGAACTCCACCAACGACTATTTTCACGAAATTCATTCCAAGCAACAACACCAACTATGATAAAAAGAGGCAGCATTGTGAGGATAAAACGCTCCTGCTTGTTCGGAAAATAGGAATGAAACACAAAAAAAATGGCTGTTGGAACTGACAACAACAGGTATTTCCGGAATCCAACAAAATTCCCCCAAAACAAAAATAGACTCAATGGCAATATAAACAATCCCAAAATGAGAAGCGTATAATTGTACCAAGGACCATTGGGATATTCAGACGAGTGATGTAAATTATAGTTGGTGTATTCAAAGAACTCAGCGAACGGTTTTCCCCAAACGGCATAATCAACAGCTCCTTGAAAGATACAAAGACTCAATAAAACGCCTACTCCGAATTGAATTGCTTTGAACCAATTTTTCTCGATGAGCATCACCAATCCAATTCCACCAAGTATTAAAATGGTTTGAAATCTTAGCGAGAAAGCAATTCCAGAAACAAATCCTATCCATAAAAACCTTTTCCAAGATGATGTATCGTTGTACTTCAAAATCATGTAAATAGCATACATGATTGGTGGAATTGAAACCATTTCAACTAAATTTCTTACGGATAATAAGGGGAAAAACCAAAAAACACTCAGAATCCAACCCACTGTTATGGCTGATTTTTGATTGGAAATATGCTCGGTTATTTTGTATCCAAAATAAACAATGCACATGCTGTAAATGGCGTGCAGAAATCGCACAATCAGCATTTTTATCTCGGGATTGGTAACACCAATAAACTTTAAAAACACAAATAGATAATAATGCAACCCGGCATAAAACAGACTATGACCACTTGGTGTTTTAGCACCAAAGGCAGGAAGCCATTCGTTCTGAATGCCATCGACCCAATGTTGTGCAATTTCTATCACCAAAAAATGATCGTCTTGAAAAGCAAATCCTTCGGAAAATATTGTTGCAATCATTCGAAAAAAGAATCCAACAAACAAGATAAATCTCAATGGATAATTTTGATAAGTTGCTTTTAGAGTGCCAATCATGACTACAAAAATAGTTATAAGTTGAGTTGAATCACCAGTTTCGCGAAAATTGCAAAGATAATTTGGGTTATTTTATGGTTAAATCTTTCTTATGGTTCAATTGTTCCTTATTTTTGCATTTTTATGAAAAAAGTTCCAAACGACATCCATTTACCTGATTCTAACGACCCGCAAATTGAGGTGATTGGTGCTAGGGAACACAATTTAAAAAACATCGATTTATCGATTCCGCGTCAAAAGCTAGTTGTCTTTACAGGGCTTTCCGGTTCAGGTAAAAGTAGTTTGGCATTCGATACCATTTTTGCTGAGGGACAAAGGCGATATTTAGAAAGTTTTTCGGCGTATGCACGCCAATTCATCGGGGACATGAAGCGACCTGATGTCGATAAAATCAAGGGATTGTCTCCTGTAATATCAATTGAGCAAAAAACCGTTTCCAGAAATCCGCGTAGTACGGTAGGCACGGTCACCGAGGTTTACGATTTTTTTAGACTTTTATATGCAAGGGCTGGTGAGGCTTTTTCTCATGTTACTGGAGCTAAAATGGTTAAATTATCGGAAGAGCAAATACTCAATGCAGTTGTAGAAAAATTTGATGGTCAAAAAGTTTCAGTGTTGGCACCGGTGATTAAAGCGAGAAAAGGACACTACCGGGAACTATTTGAACAAATCAAGAAAAAAGGTTACACAAAGGTGAGAGTTGATCAAAAAGTAATGACCATCACACCGAGTATGCAGCTCGATCGATATAAAATTCACGATATTGAAATAATCATTGACAGGCTTGATGTAAAGAGTGTGTCAACTCAACGCTTACAAGATACCATTAAAACGGCCATGAAAGCGGGTGATGGATATTTTACCATTTTAGATTCGAACGAAAAAGAATTCCCCTATAGTAAATTTTTAATGGATCCTGAAAGTGGAATCAGTTATGACGAGCCACAACCAAATATGTTTTCATTTAACTCTCCATATGGAGCGTGTAAAGCATGTGAGGGATTGGGTGAAATTGGTGAAGTGAACATGGAGTTCATCATACCTGACAAAAAGAAATCAATCAATAAAGGTGGAATTTTACCATTAGGTGAACTTCGTGAGAATTGGACATTCATGCAGTTGAGAGCGTTAGCAAATCAAATGAAGTTCAGTTTAGCCGATCCTATAGACAAACTTACAGATGAACAGTTAAAAGCTGTGTTATACGGTTACGATGAACCTATTCCTGTAGCGCAAACTGGCTCTGATGGTAAAAAGAAATCTTGGGAAACGACATACAAAGGAATCGTAAACATTGTTTCTGAAAGTTATTTTGAATCGGACGACGATAAAATGCGGCAATGGGCTGAAGAATTTATACATCAATCTAAGTGTAAAGTTTGTAACGGAGATAGACTTAAAATTGAAGCCCTACACATAAAAATTGCCGATAAAAATATAGCACAACTATCGCGCATGAACATTGATGAACTTCATCAATGGGTAAACAATGTGTATTCAAATTTAACAGAGAGACAGACCATCATTGCGAGCGAATTACTCAAAGAAATTGGCAATCGTCTTTCATTTTTGTGCGGTGTGGGACTCGGATATTTATCTTTAAACAGTCCGGCAAAAACCCTCAGTGGCGGAGAAGCGCAACGCATTCGATTGGCCACTCAAATTGGTTCAAAATTGGTCAATGTTTTATACATCCTAGATGAGCCATCTATTGGATTGCATCAAAGAGACAATGAAAAACTCATCAATTCTTTGATGGAATTGCGCGATTTAGGCAATTCAGTTTTAGTGGTTGAGCATGATAAAGACATGATGATGGCCAGCGATTGGTTGGTTGAAATTGGTCCACATGCAGGTAAAAAAGGAGGGGAAATTGTTGCAAGTGGCACAGTTGAACAGTTCATTGAATCTTCTACCACCACTGCAAGATATTTAAAAGGAATCGAAACCATTCCAGTTCCATCAGTGAGAAGAAAACCAAGTGGAGAGTTTATCACTCTAAGGGGCGCAAAAGGGAACAATTTAAAAAATGTCGATATCCGTATTCCAATTGGAAACTTGGTTTGTATTTCTGGTGTAAGCGGAAGTGGAAAATCAACACTGATCAATGAAACACTTTATCCGTTGGTGCATAGCAAAGTTTATGGATCACAATACCGTCCATTACCCTATGATTCAATTGAAGGATTGGAATACATCGATAAAGTAATTCGCATCGATCAAAGTCCTATCGGAAGAACTCCACGAAGCAATCCAGCCACTTATGTTGGCGTCTTTCAAGAAATTCGGAATTTATTCACCAATTTACCAGAAGCCAAAATCAGAGGATACAAGCCAGGGAGGTTTAGTTTTAATGTAAAAGGTGGCAGATGTGAGGGATGCGGTGGAGGCGGTCGCAAAGTCATAGAAATGAATTTCCTGCCAAATGTAGAAATTGAATGCGACGTTTGTCTCGGAAAACGTTACAACCGAGAAACCCTGGAAGTTCGTTATAAGGGTAAAAGTATATCCGATGTACTCGAAATGCCAATTTCACAAGCAGTTGAGTTTTTCGAATCCATACCACTCATTGCTCGCAAAATCAATACTATGAACGAAGTTGGTTTGGGTTACATCACTTTAGGACAAAGCAGCACTACGTTAAGCGGAGGCGAAGCACAGAGAGTGAAACTAGCAACTGAGCTGAGCAAAAGAGATACAGGAAAAACCTTGTATTTATTGGATGAACCCACAACAGGGTTACATTTTGACGATATCAAACAACTATTGGGAGTGCTTCAAACTTTAACAGACAAGGGTAACACAGTCATCGTAATTGAACACAACATGGATGTTATAAAAGTAGCAGATTGGGTCATTGATGTGGGTCCCGAAGGCGGTTCTGGAGGAGGTCAAATTTTAATTGAAGGTCCTCCCGAGGAAATTGCTAAATATCCACAAAGTCATACTGGAAGATTCTTGAAACTTGAACTTTAATGCGCTTTTTGCAAAAAAAAATCACCATTTTTTTTGCAAATTTTGGGGGATACATGACTTTTCAGTGTATTTTAGTGCAAGAATTATGAAAATAAATCAATTTGCACTATTTCTGTTGGGATTTTTATCATTTCAATCCAACCTAAACGCCCAAGATTCTACCAAACCTACTACACTTAAAAAACGCATGGTTGTAAACAATCATCCAGCAGAGTATTCATATACTTATCACGATGATCCATACGTAACAGGATTTGCATTAGGCGTTGATTATCAAAATGATAAATACAATAAAATTTTTGATTGGGATCATAAAAATCATTACAAAAATTCAGGAGGATTCAATCTTTATTTCACTTCTGGAAATCAATTGAAACAACAAAATCCAATAGGTTCTATCAATTGGGGCGCTGGTTTTTCAATGACATTCCAAGGTGATGGTACTCCAACAAATGTTCAGATTAACACCACAAATAAAGATAGCGCCAAAACCAATTTATCGGTTCTGAGTCCTCAGATTTACGGTTTTGCACGATATGAATATAAATTCGGACCATTTTATCCATTTATTGGATTACATGCTGGTGTTAAATGGTATGCCACTTCTCAAAGTACGGAAACAATGGTGCCACTCACCGAATATGAGAATCAAAGTTCTAAAAATGTAGATTATACCGGATCAGTTTATCTTGCTCCAGAAATTGGAATGCGGATTCGGTTGAGCAAAGTTACGAGCATTGTAACCTCCTACACGTTTATTTCAGGCGGTGAGTTGAATTTGGTTGATTTGGTTGGAAGTAAAATGAACAGTTGGGAATATGTGTTAGATAAGAAAACTGAGAGTATGAATCTCAATCAGTTGAAAATTGGATTTTTATTCAATCTCAGTGAACGATCACATACCAAGAAAATCATCAAGGAAGCATATTCCGATACAACTTGGGTGAATGAAGATGAAATCAACAACAGTACATATCCATGCCCATGTTGTCCTAAGTCAACCACAACAACTACGCCTCGATCACCTCAAAAACAATCTGAGTTAGAGGCAGAACCTTATAATCCGAATTACAAAAAAGACAACTCCATTCAGAGTTACCCTTCTAATTCTAACTTCCCCACCCCTACAGAGCCTTCAATCAATATCCCTAAAAAACCATTACCAGGAATCAAACCTTCACCGGTTTTAAAACCTAAATCATGATAAAAAAAGAGCCTCAATGAGGCTTTTTTTTTTACGCTTTATGCCGATTTTTATTGCAAAATCGGATTTTTAAAATTTCTAATTTAAACATTAAAACAGTACCTTTGCAGAATGTTATTGAATGAATTATCGGCAGTTAGTCCCATAGACGGAAGATATAGAAAATCAACACAAAACTTATCACAATATTTTTCTGAAGCTGGTTTAATTCAATACCGTGTAAGGGTTGAAGTAGAATATTTGATCGCGTTGTCTCATGTTGCCTTGAGAGGATCTGATTTTGGTATGCTGATGGATAAATCAGTGGAATTAAGAAATTGGGCAAAATCGCTGACCATTGAAGATATTTCAGCCGTTAAAGAAATTGAAAAGACAACAAACCACGACGTCAAAGCAGTTGAGTATTTCATTAAAGCAAAGCTTGAAAATCTCGGTTTGAACTACTACAAAGAGTGGGTACATTTCGGATTAACTTCTCAAGACATCAATAATACATCTATTCCTTGGAGCATGAAAAATGCGGTGGAAAAGGAAGTTTTACCCAAACTAGAGTCCATTGTAGCAGCATTGAAAATTCAAGCCAAAGCTTGGGAAAACCAACCTATGCTAGCAAAAACTCATGGGCAGCCTGCTTCTCCAACATCTCTTGGGAAAGAATGGTGGGTGTTTGTAAGTCGCCTTGAAAGCCAAATTGAAACGTTAAAAACCATCCCTTACACTGCAAAATTTGGTGGAGCTACAGGAAATTTTAACGCGCATCAAATTGCCTACCCTGAAATCAACTGGATAGAATTTGCCAATAATTTCGTAAATGAACAATTGGGATTGAAACGTGTTCAATTTACCACTCAAATTGAACCATATGATTTTATGGCAGCGCATCTCGACAACTGGAAGCGCATCAACAATATTTTAATTGATTTTTCAAGAGATGTATGGACATACATTTCAATGGAATATTTCAAACAAAAAATTAAAGAAGGCGAGGTAGGTTCAAGCGCTATGCCGCACAAAGTAAATCCAATTGACTTTGAAAATGCAGAAGGTAATTTAGGTATTGCCAATGCAATTTTAGAACATTTATCGAGCAAATTGCCAATTTCCAGATTACAACGTGATTTAACAGATAGTACAGTCTTGAGAAATCTTGGTGTTCCATTTGGACACATCATGATTGCATTGAATAGCCTTGAAAGAGGACTTGGTAAATTAATTTTAAACGAAGCTGCAATCAACGCTGATTTAGATAATAATTGGGCGGTGGTTGCTGAGGCAATTCAAACAATATTGCGTCGTGAACGTTATCCTAATCCATACGAAGCTTTAAAAGAACTCACAAGAAATAATGTAAAAATGACAAGAGACACCATGCACTCTTTCATTGATTCTTTAGAAGTGAATGAAGACATCAAACATGAACTCAAACAAATTTCACCTCAAAGCTATATTGGCGTCACTGCAGAATTTTGTTAAATCACCAAGATTTCTCAAAACTTCAAAAATTACGGCACTAGTTGCCGGAATTTTTATATTGGTGTTTTTTATTGCGTGGTTCAGTTTAAGAAACTACTTTCTCGAAACCGCCTTTCAAAAGGCTCAATTTGCATTAAACAAAAAAGGATATACCCTTCAATGCAAGGAAAAAGGATTTGATGGTGTTTTTGGTGTCCATTTCAGTCAAATCTATTTGAATCCCTCTAAAAAAATGGATTCATCAACACTTTTAGATTATCCGTTGTTCACCGCCAAACAAATTTCAGTATCAATTAGTATTTGGAGATCTATTTGGAACGGACCAAGTTTGGGGAATTTCAAAGCTGTAAAATTAAACATGAATTTAGTTGACTCCGCTGGAATTTCTAATTTTAAATCGCTCATCAAATCAAGTCAGTCTGAGTCCCCCAAAGAAAACAAAAAGGATGATTTGGCAAATTCCATCTTCAAAAAAGTAAAATCACTCATTTCCAAGTCACCGGCGTGGGTAGATTTAGAAGAAATTAATCTCCATTTCCAAGATTCCAATCGTCACATTTCCCTGTCTATTCCCAACTGCACATACATTCATGAAGACATTAAAGGAGAAGTGAAATTCAGCACTGAAAATCCGTATTTGACAACATGGATGTATCAATCAGGCAGCTCAATTACATTAAAAAATGCAAAAGGCTTTGCTTTTGAGGGACAATTAGATCGCGATGATTTAACTGGCGATGTAAGCATCATAGGCGCAAAAAATCAGAAATTTGTTGAAATCCCCTTTGTTGTTGGAGGTCTCGGATTCAAAAAAGCACATTTTGTTTTAAACAGTTTGGATCAAACGCGCAAGGGAATCGAATTTGACGCGCAGGGTGAAATTTTAGAATTAAAGGCAGAGGAAAAACGTATTTCTGACACCTTGGTGAGTATTAAAAATTGTTCAGGTAGGTTTTTAGCGTATTTTGGAAAAGATTATGTTGAAATAGACAGTCAAAGCCAATTACAAATCAACGGGATTAAAACGAAGTTTTTTGCGAGATACGATATTGGGAGCAATCCACATTATGCGTTACAATTTCAAATTCCAACAATACCGGCACAACAGTTTTTTTCAAGTCTACCTTCGGGATTATTCCGAAACACTTCGGGCATTCAGGCAAACGGATCTCTCGCCTATCATTTTAAATTTGAGTTGGAGCATCAAAAACCTCATCAATGTATTTTGGAGAGCCACATGCAAACCAGTAAAGATTTTAAAGTGGTTAAATGGGGGAATGCAGATCCTCGCAAATTAAATTCAACTTTTATTCATGATTTTTATGATAGAGGTAACTTGGTTGCGTCGTTCGCAGTGGGTCCCTCTAATCCATTCTTTACACCATTTAATGAAATTTCACCAGATGTGCCAAGAGCGGTCATGAAATCTGAGGACCCTCAATTTTTCTATCATCGTGGATTTTACCGAGACGCATTCAGATCAAGCATTGCCCACAATTACCGATTGAAACGTTTTGCGCGAGGTGGAAGTACCATTTCGATGCAGCTGATTAAAAATGTTTTCCTCGGTAGAAAAAAGACCATGGCAAGGAAAATTGAAGAAATTTTATTGGTATGGCTCATTGAAGATCAAAGAATTGTAAGTAAAACCAGAATGCTAGAAGTTTATTTGAACATCATTGAGTGGGGTCCTGGTATTTTTGGAATCGGTGAAGCCGCTGATTTTTATTTCGACAAACATCCCTCACAAATCAATTTAGGCGAAGCAACCTTTCTTGCGTCAATTATACCATCGCCAAAAAATGCAGGATGGGCAATTGATAGCTCCGGAACTGTAAGAGATAAGTTTGGACATTTCAGATTGTTAAAAAACCGATTGCTTGCGCAAGACAGTACTCAAGCCGACACTTCGGTTTTCAACGTACGATTCTCTCCAAGAGCAATGCGCCGATTAAAGGGTAAAAAAGACGAAACTATTCCATCCGATTTGCAGATCCGAACAGATGATGTTATTGGCGAATAAGCGCCATTTTGACAGCAAATCCAGTGATTTTACAAATTGCATTGACAAATCGTCATGTCTCATTGTATACATTCGATTTTACACGACAGAAAATTCAAAACCAGGAGAATATTTATATTTGGAATGTAGTTTGAGGGAGACAATGCATGAACTTACAACATTTAACCATTAAGGCACAAGAAACTGTTAACCAAGCACAAAATTTGGTCTTGGCAAATGGACAACAGAGCATTGAAAATGCTCATTTGTTGACCGCTATTATCAAAGAAGATGCTGAAATGATCCAGTTCATTACGGGTAAATTAAGTGTGAATTTAAGTCGACTTCAACAAGCAGTTGAGGGACAATTAAAAGGATATCCAAAAGTTGAAGGAGGTCAAGTATATGCCTCTCAAGAATTCAGCATGGCCATTGTAAATGCTGAAAAAGCCATGAAGGAAATGGGTGATGAATTTGTCACAAACGAACACCTTCTTTTAGGAATTTTTGACACAAAAGGAGTTACTTCAACCATATTAAAAGATGCAGGTTTTAAACGAGATGATCTCAAGAAAGCCATTCAGATGTTGAGAGGCGGAAAGAAAGTTGATAGCCAAACCGCAGAAAATCAATTCAATTCATTAAAAAAATATGCACTTAATTTGAATGATTTGGCACGTCAAGGAAAATTAGACCCTGTGATTGGACGTGACGATGAAATCAGGCGTGTATTGCAAATTTTAAGTCGCCGTTCTAAAAACAACCCCGTGCTAATTGGTGAACCAGGAGTTGGTAAAACTGCGATAGCTGAAGGATTGGCGCACAGAATTATTCGCGGAGATGTTCCTGAAAATTTAAAGACCAAAACCATTTATAGTCTCGACATGGGAGCATTAATTGCTGGAGCCAAGTACAAAGGAGAGTTTGAAGAACGATTAAAAGCGGTTGTAAAAGATGTGACTGCATCCGACGGCGATGTGGTATTGTTTATCGACGAAATTCACACTTTGGTTGGTGCCGGAAGAAGCGAAGGAGCAATGGATGCTGCGAATATTTTGAAACCTGCGTTAGCTCGGGGAGAATTAAGAGCCATAGGTGCTACTACCCTTGCCGAATATCAAAAATATATAGAGACCGACAAGGCCCTTGAACGTAGATTTCAAAAAGTATTGGTTGAAGAACCTGATTCTCAAGAAGCAGTTTCTATTCTTAGGGGATTGAAAGAACGCTATGAAGTGCATCACAAAGTGCGAATCAAAGACGAAGCCATCATTGCAGCTGTTGAAATGAGTCAACGATACATCAATGATCGTTTCTTACCCGATAAGGCCATTGATTTACTTGACGAAGCTGCGAGTAAACTACGTTTAGAAATGGATTCAGTTCCGGAAGAACTCGATGAAATGAACCGCAAAATCATGCAGCTCGAAATTGAACGAGAAGCAATTAAAAGGGAAAATGACACCGCCAAACTCAATAAATTGTCGGAAGATATTGCCAATATTACCGAGCAACGAAATTCATTGAACGCTCAATGGGAAAATGAAAAGGGTATTTTGGCACAAATTCAACAAAAAAAGGCAAACATTGAAAGTTTGCGATTAGAGGCTGAACAAGCCGAGCGTGAGGGGAATTATGGACGAGTTGCTGAAATTCGATACGGACTTATCAAACAAAATGAAGAAGAATTATATGCACTTTCTGTCCATTTAGGAGAAAGTGAAAAAGGCAAACTCATGGTCAAGCAAGAGGTTGATTCTGAAGACATTGCCGAGGTGGTAAGTCGTTGGACAGGCATTCCTGTCAATAAAATGCTGCAAAGCGAACGCGAAAAACTCCTTACTTTAGAAAACGAATTACATAAACGTGTAGTTGGGCAACATGAGGCCATTGAAGCCATTGCAAATTCTATTCGCAGAAGTCGCGCCGGATTACAAGATCCAAAAAAACCAATTGGTTCTTTTATTTTCTTAGGGACAACTGGTGTGGGTAAAACAGAATTGGCCAAGGCACTTGCAGAATTTTTGTTCAATACAGATCAAGCAATGGTGAGGATTGATATGAGTGAATATCAGGAAAAACATACCGTAAGTAGATTGGTTGGAGCGCCTCCGGGTTATGTTGGATATGATGAAGGCGGACAATTAACAGAAGCAATCAGACGAAAACCTTACAGTGTGGTTTTGCTCGATGAAATCGAAAAAGCACATCCTGATGTGTTCAATATTTTACTTCAAGTTCTGGATGATGGTCGATTAACCGACAATAAAGGTAGAACTGCAAATTTCAGAAATACCATCATTATCATGACATCGAATATGGGATCTGATATCATTCGTGAGAATTTTGAACTGCTCTTAGATGACAACAAAGAAGAAATTGTAGCTAAAACAAAAGTCCAAGTTTACGATTTACTCAAACGTTCTATTAGACCTGAATTTTTAAATCGAATTGATGAAACAATTATGTTTGAGCCTTTGGGCCGTGAAGAAATCAGAGAAATTGTGACCATTCAAATCAAACAAATGCAAAAGAGACTTGCCGACAATGGTTTCCAACTGGAAATTTCAACTGCGGCAATTGATTGGTTATCGCAGCTAGGCTACGATCCTCAATTTGGTGCCAGACCATTAAAACGTGTATTGCAAAAACGTGTGATGGATGAACTAAGCAAGCAAATTCTCGGTGGCAATATATCAATTGCAGATGAGATATTTATTGACTTCAACGGGATTGATTTAGAGTTTAAAAAGAAATAAAAGATTGGTTAAAAAAAAGAGGCTCCAAACGGAGCCTCTTTTTTTTAAAAAATTTATATTCTATAAATTTGATTTTGTTAGAAGTTCACTTGAGCTTGAATTCTTAAAAATCGACCTTTTTGTGAGTTTTCTTGCTTTGTAAAATCTTCAAATCTTCTGGAAGCATAGTTATAAGCTACAACCAATTCAAATTGTTTGGTTGGTTCCCATTCAATTCCACCCTCAATTTCTTCAACATTGTAAGCCCTAGCATCTGTCTCAAACTTTTTTGCTCCATCATATCTCACATATCTGATAAATGGAATTACCGTATGTCCTTTAATTTTTGTTCTGTAGCTCGCCATCACATATCCACCAAATAATTTACCCGATTCAATTGAGTCCGTATTTTTATTAAATCTTGGTCCTACTCCAGAATTAAATTCTGCTTGAATACCAAAAGGTTGGGGGTATAAAACAAATGTTGCACCAACGCGTTGATCGAGATACGTTCTATCTGCTCTATATTTTACTCCTTTCGACAGTGAAGCGGTTGGCATTGTCCATTCACCAGATATAGCTTGAATACTTGGTTCTATGATTTGAGATCCTACTTCAAAAGGATATGTGAAACGGATCACCTGATGTAGAGAGTTATTTTCTTCTGGTTTATTTGCTGTTTGACCGTTGTAAACACCATATCCAAAAATTCCATAGTCTCCAGAACCTTTTAAGCCACTACTCACCAATCTTGAAAAAAGCTCTCTTTTCTCCTTAGGTGCCCAATATAAAAAAGCACCCATATCACGCTCATTTGAAACCATGCTATTCATAGCATCATCACGGTCTAAATTCAATCGATTCTGGCTACTTTGCATGTTAATAAAACCAAAAGGAACTTTACTTTGCCCAATCCGTATTCTCCAAGAATTATCGTCATTTAATCCTAAATCAAAATACGCATCTCTAATTTGTCCAAAATGCAATGCTGTTGATGAAGCGCTACTTGCAAAATCCGGTTGAATGTAAATGTACACTCTTGGATGAATTTGTCCGCTAAAGATCAAACGCAAACGTCTTAAAAAAACACCACCATTCTCTCCAATACTTTTATCACATTGATCGCATTGTAATTTTGAGTTAGTTTCAAGCAACCTATTGTAACGAATTTGCGCATACCCACGTAATTGAATATTCTGATACCATTCTTTTTTAGGAGGTGTTGTGGTGGTTGTTTTCAATTGTTTTGATGAATCGGTTAAGTTTTCATCAGTTGCAGAGAACAACAAATTGTTAGCAAAAGATAAACTTAAAATGATAATAATATTTCTCATGATTTAATTTAGTGTTAATAAATAATTACGAATGCAAAATTATTGTTAACAGAATAAATTAAAATTAGAATTAGGTTATTGTTATGTTAAGTTATTATTATTTAAGAAACAATTTTAAATAAACAAAATTCAACAATGGCAACTCGAGAAACCAAAAAAGTCGCGGTTAACGCGACTACAAACAGAAAAGCCGAATATTGACTCAATGTTAAATTAATGTAAACGCATTCATATAATTTTAACATAGCAAAAAAAAACCGCCTTACGGCGGTTTTTAAATATTTTAAAAATTGAGAATTAAAATTGTGTGATTACCCAATACGATAATCCGGCAACCAATGCACTTACCGGAATGGTAATGATCCATGCAAACAACAAGTTACGCGTTACTCCCCAACGAACAGCACTCATTCTTTTGGTGGCACCAACGCCAATGATTGATCCAGTAATGGTATGCGTAGTAGAAACTGGTATACCCATTTGAGCGGTCATAAACAAAGTAATAGCCCCTGCCGTTTCCGCTCCCACCCCTTCCAATGGAGTTACTTTTGTAATTTTGGTACCCATTGTTTTCACAATTTTCCAGCCACCACTTAATGTCCCTAATCCGATTGCACCATAACACGCCAAAGGCACCCAGTTTGGAATTTCTTTGAAGTCCATAATTCTACCATCGGCAATGAGGGCAGCTCCAATGATACCCATCACCTTTTGAGCATCACTACCACCATGTCCCAAGCTAAATGCCGCAGAAGACAGTAATTGAAGTTTCTTGAACATATTCTGCATTTTCATCGCAGTAGGATTTCGAATCACTTCCACATAAACATAGGTTAAAATAAAGATTCCAAATACAACCATACACCAAAAATTCAATGAACGATTGTCGGCTTTGTCGAGTTCTTTAGCCAAAGACTTTTGAATGTCAACTTCATAAGCCTTTTTAAATTTATTGGTTTGTACTTCTCCCAGACCAATTGTTAAGGCAATCATTTTAGCACAGCTATCTTTACCCAATTCGTGATAACCTTTAATATATGGTTTACATTTTGCGAGCAAATCTTCAGCAGAATCCAGAGATGGTTTTTTAGAAGCATCACTAAATGCTTCTTTTTTCTTTTTATCGATACCTAAATAAAGACTTACAATGTCTTTTAATTTACTTTCTTCTACAGAAGATAAATCAACAGCATTTGCGATACTTTCTGCAGTTTTGGTTTTACCAAGATCTCGATAATTTTCCAAGAAAGGTTGAGAAGCATGATACAATTCAGTTGCTTTCTCTAATTTTTCTTTGGCTTTTTTATCTGTTGTGTCTTTTTGATAGGCTTTTGTGTATTTATCTACTTTATAGAATTTCATTAAGTTCTCATCCAACTTACTTGTCATGAAATAATTAAAGAGAAAAAACAATCCTGCGGAAGAAATCACAATCAAACCAATTCTTGCAATCATATTTCTTTTGATTGTAACCATGGTTATATAAGCTGAAATC
>CAZYBT010000020.1:0-31744 GCA_964645755.1 uncultured Rhizobium sp. | reverse complement strand
CCGAGTCTTGTGAAAAGTTTGATACTGGATTTTGTACGAGTTTTACAATTTCTTCCTCTGAGTTGTTTGAAGTGCTATCGTTTCCGCAACTTGCTAAATAGAAGCTTGTTGAAATGAAAATAGCAGTGTAAAAAATACTTTTGAGTTGCATACAATATTTGAGATACAAAGGTAGTTTATTATATCGAAACGTTTTCATGTTCATATTCATATTAAATTGTCTATTTTCGCTACTTTAACATGTCAAATAAAATACAAAGTATGACGGGCTTTGGTAGGGCCGTTATTGAAAACGAGCATATCAAAGCTACTTGTGAAATAAAAGCTTTAAATGGAAGGTATTTTGAAGCGGATATTCGATTGCCAAAGTTTTTATATGAAATAGATGCTACAATCAGAAGAATGCTTTCTGAGAAACTTGAGCGAGGTACAATCACTTGCATTTACAACATCAAGTTGGTTGATGAGCAAAATGCAGCTCAAGAAATACAAATCAATGAAATTCTTGCAAAAAAGTACTTGAATGCACTCCAAACTCTCAGTCAAAATTTAAATGTTGAGTTGAAAGACCCGTTTCGAGAAATCATTAAAGTTCCCGAGGTTATTGGAACAGCAGACAAAGAAATTTCGGAAGAAATTAAATCGGAGATTATCAATCTCACTCTAACTGCAGCTGAGAACTTGGTGAAATTTAGAGAAATTGAAGGCATTGCCACCGGTGAAAAACTCATGCAACTGGTTCAAAGTATCTCACAAGATTTAATTGTTGTTGAAAATGAAGAAGATGCTAGAAAAGAAGCACTGCAAGAGAGGATATATGGCAATTTAAGAGAGCATGTCCAAGAAAATTTGATTGATCAAAATCGCATGGAACAAGAGATTTTAATTTATTTGGACAAATGGGATATTGCCGAGGAGAAGCAACGACTCACACAACATGTGAATTATTTCATACAAACTTTAAAGAATGAACCAAAAGGAAGGAAATTGAATTTTATTGCCCAAGAAATGGGACGTGAAATGAATACAATGGGGGTTAAGAGCAATTATTTTCCGATGCAGCAAGCTGTAGTTCAAATGAAAGAAAAATTAGAACAAATCAAAGAACAAGTTTTGAACTTGGCTTAATCTATTTATCCATGAAAAAAATCATCGGCCTATTGTATTTTGTTGGATTCTTTTTGGGTTTGAGTGCCCAACAAAATTCTGGAGATATCATCCGTCCCTCAAAAGAAAAAATACGATTATTCTACCCCAATGAAGCCTATTTTTCGGAACAAGATAAGGTGAGCGTTGGGGCGCTGAAAATTGAAGGCTTGAAAAAGAAAATCAATTGGAATTCTTCGAACGTGCTGATGTTGGAGAACTTAAATGCAACAACTTTATTTTTTTTGAATCAATGGTGGAATTCAGATCATTTACAAGACTCTATTTTATATCAATATGTTGGAAAATGTCTATATCCATTTTGGGATAATGATGCGCTATATTATCGCGATAACTCCTATGATTTTATTGTTTTACCTGGGGGCATTGCTTTAGAATCTCTAAAAAATTGGAGAAATCAATTAACAATCAATCAGCGCAGTAAGATTAGATTTCATAGTTTTATGAGTTCGCAGCCTTTGGTGGCAACAAAACATTCGGTTGTTTTTTATATCGATTATTTGTTGTCAAAATTGAAAGGATTAGATGTTGAAACTCAGTCTCATATTGAGGCCATAGAATCGGAAAAGGAAATCATTGAATTAAGAATTGATGATTTTAATAAACGCAAAAATGGATCCAGTTCAGTTTCAGTTGATGAGGCGACAAACGATGTAATTTCGTATGGATATGCCGGTGAAAATTTCACTGTTCCATCATTCTTTCGAAATATTCAACATATTGATTCAGTAGTTTTTCCAAATTTAGATGTTCAGTATAAAGAATACTGGCGCAAATTTGTACAGGAGGTTAAATTCATGAATTTGGTCAATGCTGTTCGGTACTATTATTCTGAGGATTTTCAGTCTTGGGAGAGTAAGTTGAAATTAAAAAATCAACATTTGATTGAATTAAATCAAATCACTCAGGATACTTTTTCGTACTACTTTATTTTGAACAAGGAAGAGTTTGATGTTTTGAAGTTATCCAAAAATATTGAAGAAGAGAGTGCAAGCTTGGGTTTGTATCAAACTATCAAAGAAATTTTTCCTAGTACCCCGGTTCAAAGATTTATGATTACAGTTGAAAAGATTGTTGTGGATAGTGGGGTTATTGAATTGAATACAGATTCTTTAAGTGTTGAAAGAGAATTGGATTTGAATGATACCTCGAATATAGAAATCGTTTATGTTCGCCTAGATTCTTTAGCTCAAAAAACGTTGATTGAAAAAATCGATCATAGTGATGATAGTGGCAGGAATGAAGATGCCGCGATGGCTGAACCCGTGGTTGAATATTATGGTGTAAAAAGCAAATTTGGATTAGAGTCAAGCTACAGTCGTTTTTACAATGACATAGATGAAATGTTGAAGATCATTCAACCAATTGGTGATCAAATGCAGCATATTTCGTTTGTTGGAGGTGCATTTTTTTTCCAAGATAAACGCGGAGACGGAAATTTGAATACATACCGATTTGGATATCAACAAACGTATGGTAAAGAATCTTTGGATGAGTTTTGGGGACATACATTTGGACTCCAAATGGATGTTGGGCTATATGACAGTCGATTTTTTGGACTTTCGATTTCAACAAACTACGCTTATGGTGATTTTACCTATACTAAGAGCCCGCTTGTGGCAGATGCATTTTTAACCAATCCTACTAAACTTTATCAAATTGAAAATAGTTTTTTTAATGTTGGAACTGGATTACATCTAAAACTGAAGCTTTCGGAGCTTACATTTAGAGCATCTGGTGGTTATCAGTGGGATTTAACAGATGGTAGATGGACATTAAATGGTAATTTCATCAATTCGCTTGGGAAAATGAAAACAACAGGTGGATTTTTTGAAATTGGTGTTGGATTAAATTTAGGAGAATTATGAGGATTTTATTGATATTGATTAGTTTTCAATTGTTTGGAAATCTGGGGGCACAAAATCATGAAAAGCCATTGGTATTAGACATTAGCGATGTAAAAAATAACACCAAAGAAGCATTTCAAAATATTTATCAAGCGGCAAGAAAAGCTAGGGTTGTTTTTAATGGTGAAAACCATTTAATGATAGAATTTAATGCGCGAATGGAATATACGATGATGCGTTCATTGTATGAAAACTGTGGTTATCGCAATTTTATCATCGAAATGAGTCCGTCTCGTGCTCATTATATGGAACGATATGTTTCTCACAACGATACACAAGCAAGAAATTATCTTCGGAGTGTATCATCTGTTAAGTTTTTAACATTGTTCGATCATTTGCATCGATGGATGCAAACGATTCCAGAAAAAGACAGAATTAAAGTTCACGGTATTGATGTAGAACGATTCAATGACATGAGTCTTTTTCTTTTAAACGACATATTGAGACAACAGAAAACGTCGCCGCCGTTACCCATTTATCATCTAACTAAAGTAATTGTACCAGAACTTGCGGAGTACATTTACAAGGAAGGTTCATCGAGTTATTTATATCCCGATGTAGATGTAAATCAGGGAAAGTTAAATGCAGGCGGTAGTAAAATTGCAAGCTTTTCTACTTCTGAAATTCATGGGTTTGTTGATACCCTTTCTGCGAATTTGAACTACTTTAAAAAATGGTTAAATGATACAGACTACGTAATATTTTATAAAGCTTATAATGGTTTGTTAGAAAATAGTTATTGGGAAAAACATGAGGGTACTGCACAGCAATATTTATGGAGAGAAGAATCCATGTATCGAAATTTTCTTGAAATATTATCAAAAGATACAAGTCAGAAATTTTTTGGTCAGTTTGGTCGTTGTCATTCAGCCCTTGTAAAACAAGCTGGTGATTGTGGATGGTATAATTATAGAAGTGTTTGCAGTAAAGTTAGGAATAGATATTTCGGTGGTGATTCAAGTAAGATTTTGAGTATTGCCATTATGTATCGTGATCAGGATGAGCATTTGAATGCTTCAGAATTAAAGAATAATGATAAGATGAAGGAAGAAATTGAATCTATCAAATTGGAGAAATCAGATTTGCCTTTATTGTTTGATTTATCAAAATTTGAGGATTATTCTGAGTTAAAAAAGAAATTCAATTTTGTGATTCTGCATTCTGAAAAAATTAAAGAATTAGAAGTTTTGGATTCAGAGGTCATTCGACACAACGGGGAATATGAAGCATCGCCTTATGTTTTTGAATACTCTCGAAAGTTGCATTATAATTTCATGGGATTGAGCTATGGTGCTGTTAACATGGATCTAACCAATCAATTTTTGCAAAGCAATGGTGTGAATTTGTCGAATCTTCCGCAAATGTATTTCAATCACCATATTGCCTATGAGAGTTCACGATTTTTGGCTCAAGCAAATCTTTTTTACGGTTGGAATGAATTGTTTTCGGATTCTGCGAAAAAAATCAATTACAATCTGTTTGGATTAACATTGGGCTTGGGTGCAAATGTCTTTAAAACATCTAATTTTTTAATTGATTTAATGGCAGTTGGTGGTGGTCTATATCAAAAGCTCGAGAATTACCCTGAAAGTAAAGATATATTGAGTGCGAATCAAAACATTGTGAATATAGAATCGAACATGTTTGTTTTTGGGGGACAGATTCAAGTAAAGTATAAATTGAGTCGTTATGTAGCCGTTGGGTTGAAGTATCAGCAATTGTATTCTCCCCATGATTTACGTTGGAATTATGAAAATTCGAACATTTTGTATCAGAATTTGGGGAAATCTAACAATATGTTATTTGGCGATTTGGGTTTCTACTTTAATTTTATTTTCCCGATTCGTAATTAACTTTTCTTGAGATTTAAGTACCTTTGAATCAGTTATGATTAAATCTATCCCGAATTTGATCACTTTGGGTAATTTAGCGAGTGGTTTGCTCGGTATTACGATGGTGATGCAAGGAAATCCTTTTTACGGATTTGTTTTCATGTTGGTTGGTGCGATTTTGGATTTTTTTGATGGATTTGTGGCTCGATTGCTAAAGGCCGATGGCGAACTAGGGAAACAACTCGATAGTTTGGCGGATGTGGTAACATTTGGAGTTTTACCAGGATTGATTTGGCGTTTTTATATGGAAGCCCAAGGCTTTTGTTCTGCGTCTGGTTTTTGCGTCAATTCCTATGTATGGCTTCTTATTCCATTGGGTGCAGCCTACCGATTGGCTACCTTTAATATCGATACCCGTCAATCTACTGGGTTTTTAGGCGTACCAACACCAATAACGGGGTTGGCTTTAGCGTCTTGGAGTTGGATGATGTATTCAATCGATCATTCTAGTTGGATGTTGGTTGATATTCGTTGGGTATTCAGTTATTTTTATGTTTGGCTCTATGTGCCATTATTTGCATCATTCATGATGATTTCAGATTATCCAATGTTGGCTTTGAAATTTAAGAAAGGCGATGCATTGAATGTTTGGAAATTTGCTGTCATTGCAATTGGTGCCATGAGCATTGTCATTTTTGGTCCAGCCGGGGTTGCAGTTTTATATTTTGTTTACATTGGAATTTCATTTTTAGCAAATTACTTGGTTTCATCAAAAACATCAATAGAAGAATGAAAGTAGGAATTATAATGGGTAGCGATAGTGACTTGCCGGTGATGCAAGAAGCTGCAATTATTTTAGACAAATTTGGAGTAGAATATGAACTGACCATCGTTTCGGCTCATAGAACACCGGATAGACTCGTTGATTATGGCAAAAATGCTCATTTAAGGGGCTTCGGTGTCATTGTTGCGGGTGCGGGCGGTGCAGCGCACCTTCCGGGCATGATTGCGGCATTTACGCATCTGCCAGTCATTGGAGTTCCTGTTAAGTCGAGTAACATGAGCGGACTTGATAGTTTGTATTCTATAGTTCAAATGCCTCCGGGCGTTCCGGTAGCAACGGTCGCCATCAATGGAGCAAGAAATGCTGGGATATTGGCGGCCCAAATTTTGGGTATCCACAATCAAACAATTGCAGAGCAGGTAATGTCCTTCAAAAATGAAATGAACCAAGAGGTACTCGAAAAGGCTACAATGGTAGAGGAAATTGGTTTCCAACAGTATTTGGAAAGAAAAAAATGATCATTGTTGGGAATGCCCTCGTATCTGAGGATGTATTGGAAAAAAAATTCGCTTGTCAAATAGATAAATGCAAAGGTGAATGCTGTGTTCAAGGTGATGCAGGTGCTCCTTTGTTAAAAGAAGAGGCGGATATTATCCTGGATATTTACGATAAAATTGAGTCCTATATTAGCCAAGAAGGCATTGCTGAAATTAAGAAAAACGGCTATGTAACCCGCGATACCGATGGCGATTTGGTGACGGTTTGCCGAAGTACAGGTGAATGCGTATTTGTTGTTTACGAAGCAAATGGAATTGCATCATGTGCCATTGAAAAAGCTCATTCAGATGGAGTTATCGATTTTAAAAAACCGATTAGTTGTCATCTGTATCCTATTCGGGCTAAAAAATATGGGTCATATATTGCCATGAACTACCATCATTGGGATATTTGTGGAGACGCGTGCAAAGCAGGTGTTGAAATGAATGTTCCCGTGTATGAGTTTTTGAAGGACGCACTCATTCGTAAAATGGGCGAGGAATGGTTTGCGGAATTGTCAGAAATTGCCAAAGGTTGGCATTTACGCGACAAGAGTGAATCAATTTAGAACGCTAAATTAGCAGAATAAACTAGAAAAAAGTCCCAAAAACATTGTGGCTTTGAGCAAATTTGAAATCTTTTTATAATGTGGTTTTTTGTTGGCTTTTTTGATGAGCAAGGCAATGTATATCAAAGCGGGAACAATTACGACGCTCATATAAATGAAAAAAATTGCATTGCTGCTTTGAAGAAATAATAAAGAAATAATCAGGAAGCAAATGGTCAAAAATACAAATGCTAAATTTTGGCTTTTACGAATTCCGTTGACCACTGGATAGGTGTAATATTCATGTGCTTTATCTCCTTCTATGTCTTCAATATCTTTGATAATTTCGCGAACCATAGTGATGAAAAAGGCAAGGCTTGCGTATTCCGCGAAATAAGTGTTGGAAACGTTGTAAACGCCTCTTGAAGAAACGTAAACCACCATGCCGGCCATCATTGAAATAAGTAGGTTTCCTTGGAGATGTTCTCCTTTTAAGTCGCTTGAGTAAAAATATAAAAGGATAGAAAGCACCACGCATAAAATACCCATTCCAATACCAGTAAAGAAGCCGCTAATGATTCCAATTAAAGTGAGAAAGATGTAAAAAATGCGTGCAGATTTAATAGGAATATGTTTGCTAATAATCAGTTTTTTTGGTTTGTTTATGGTGTCGGTTTCAATGTCGAAAATATCATTGATGACATAACCCCCGGCGGCTACGAAAATACAAGCCAAGATTGTGGTTATAGATTCAGAAACTCTGATGTTGGTAAAATCGATATTTAGAAAATTGTGATTGATTCTGGAGGCAGAAATGAGAAACAATACTTGAGTGAGTATGGTTAATACGAGGTTAATTGGTCGAATCAATTTCCAATAATATCGCATAAAGAAAAGAGATTATCTTTTTGGGAATTTCATTTTATAGTCAACATCAACATAACCTTTGGTGATGTTTTCTAAGCGTTTTTTGATCATACTTCTTTTGAGGGGACTGATTCTGTCGGTGAACAATATGCCTTCAATATGATCATATTCGTGTTGAATAATTCGTGCGGCCATGCCATCGAAAGTTTTGGTGTGTTCTTGCCAATTTTCATCGAAATAATGGATGGTTAATTCACCTTTTCTTTTCACATTTGCTCGAACTCCAGGTATGCTCAAACATCCCTCTTCGAATTCCCATTCCTTACCGAATTCTGAGGTAATGGTGGGATTGATAAATACTTCCTTAAAACCCTCTGGCTGAATGTCTTCAATGTCTGAACCATCTACTATAAAAAGTCTAATTGGCAAACCAATTTGAGGTGCGGCCAAGCCAATTCCGTTGCTATCATACATAGTTTCGAACATGTTTACGAGCAATTCTTTTAATTGAGGATAATTATCTTGGATTTCTTCGGCTTTTTTACGAAGAACAGGTTGGCCGTATGCGTAAACTGGTAAAATCATGAAATTCTTTGTAAGTGGGTTTGCAAAATTAATGTAGCGGAGATGGTATCTACTAATTTTTTATCTTTTCTTTGTTCTTTTTTTGCAACTGATTTATTGATAAACTGTTGGGCTTCGTGGCTCGACAATCTTTCATCGATTGTTGCAATTGGAATGTTGGAATAATTTAGTTTTAACCAATCAATAAATTGTTTTACTGGTTGGGTTGCATCGGTATCCTCTCCTGAAAGTTTTAAGGGCATTCCAACTACAAACTCTTCGATTGATTCTGATGTGGTGTATTTTTTAAGCCATTCTGGGAAATCAGAGGTGTAAATGGTATTGAGCGGTTGTGCAAACATTTTCAATGGATCTGTAACCGCAATACCAATGCGTTTAAGTCCGAAATCGATACCCATAATTCTACCCATCATACAAATATACGGCTTTTGGGGGTTAGTTTGGGGTTAGAGAGATTAAGGAGATTAGAGGGATTGGGGAGATTAGGGAGATTAGGGAGATTAAGGAGATTAGAGAGATTAGAGAGATTAGGGAGATTAGGGAGATTAGGGAGATTAGGGAGATTAGGGGGGTTAGGGAGATTAGGGAGATTAGAAGGATTAGAGAGATTAGAGAGATTAGGGGGGGAATAAAAAAGCGGCCACAAATGTGAGCCGCTTTTTTATTAAAAATATGGATTGGGTGATTTACATCATGCCGCCCATTCCTCCCATGCCGCCCATGTCGCCATGTGAGTGTCCTTTTTCATCTTCTTTTATTTCAGAGAGAACGCACTCCGTTGTAAGAATCATACCACCAATAGAAGCTGCATTTTCTAGAGCAACACGAGATACTTTCTTAGGATCTACAACACCTGCCCCAATGAGGTTTTCATATACATCAGTTCTTGCATTGTAGCCGAAATCGTCTTTGCCTTCCATTACTTTTTGAACAACGATGCTTCCTTCGCCACCGGCGTTGGCAACGATTTGGCGCAAAGGTTCTTCTAAAGAACGACGAACAATTTGAATACCAGTATTTTCATCTTCGTTTTCGCCTTTTAAGTCGGTAAGAGCACTGATTGCACGGATAAAGCTAACACCACCTCCTGGTACAATTCCTTCTTCAACCGCTGCGCGAGTAGCGTGTAACGCATCATCTACACGGTCTTTTTTCTCTTTCATTTCAACTTCAGTAGCAGCACCAATGTAAAGAACAGCAACACCACCGCTTAATTTCGCTAAACGTTCTTGTAATTTCTCACGGTCGTAATCGCTGGTTGTATTTTCAATTTGCACTTTAATTTGATGGATTCTAGCTTGGATGTTTTCTTTTTGTCCGAAACCGTTAACAATTACAGTGTTGTCTTTGTTGATGGTGATTTTCTCGGCTCTTCCTAAATCTTCCAAAGTGGCATCGTCTAATTTTCTACCTTGTTCTTCAGAAATTACGGTTCCACCAGTTAGAATTGCAATATCTTGCAACATTTCTTTTCTACGATCTCCAAAGCCAGGGGCTTTAACTGCAGCGATTTTGAGGGATCCTCTGATTCTGTTTACTACCAAGGTAGCAAGAGCTTCACCTTCAATATCTTCAGCGATGATAACCAATGGTTTGCCAGTTTGAACTACTTTTTCAAGAACTGGCAACAAGTCTTTCATGCTGCTAATTTTTTTGTCATAAATTAAAATGAAAGCACCTTCTAATTCAGCTTCCATTTTTTCGGTGTTGGTTACAAAGTAGGCACTCAAATAACCGCGATCGAATTGCATACCTTCAACAACTTCAACAGTAGTTTCGGTACCTTTTGCTTCTTCAACGGTAATCACGCCATCTTTACCAACGCGTTTCATAGCTTCTGCAATCAAAGAACCAATTGCAGAATCGTTATTTGCAGAGATTGTTGCAACTTGTTCAATTTTGCTGTTGTCATCGCCAACTGGAATGGCCAATTCGTTCAATTTGATTACAGCAGATTTTACTGCTTTTTCAATACCACGCTTCAAATCCATCGGATTTGCGCCTGCTGCAACGTTTTTCAAACCAGCAGTTACGATTGCTTGAGCCAAAACAGTGGCAGTAGTTGTTCCATCACCAGCAATATCAGCTGTTTTACTTGCAACTTCTTTCACCATTTGTGCACCCATGTTTTCTACTGGGTCTGCCAATTCAATTTCTTTGGCAACACTTACACCGTCTTTTGTAACGTGCGGAGCACCAAATTTTTTATCGATTACAACGTTTCTGCCTTTTGGGCCTAAAGTTACTTTTACTGCATTCGCTAAAGCGTCAACACCACGCTTCAAACCATCGCGAGCACTTACGTTAAAATCTATTTTCTTTGCCATGTTTTTATGAATTAAATGATTGCTAAAATGTCACTTTCACGCATGATGAGGTAATCTTTCCCTTCCACATTGATTTCAGTACCAGCATATTTGCCGTACAATACAGTGTCGCCAATTTTCACGGTCATCGGTTCGTCAACCTTACCAGTACCAACTGCAATCACTTGACCTTTTTGAGGTTTTTCTTTCGCAGTATCAGGAATGATAATACCCGATGCGGTTTTTAGTTCTGCGGCTACCGGTTCTACCAAAACGCGGTCGGCCAAAGGTTTAATGTTCACTGACATATTTTTTGTTTAATTTATTTAAGTTTTACGGAACTGATATTACCAATTGTGTGCCAAGCCACATCATCCGTAATTTTTTCAGATTTTTAAGAAAATTTCTGTCAGTTTGTTGTTTTGCGGTCAAAAAACGTATCTGTGAGGTGTCATTTTGTCATTAATATGACATCTGTAATTTCAGAAATTTGGGGAACTTGGCTTGTGAAAAATGCCAAAGTTTGAGCTTTTATTTTTTGCAAATTCGCAGAATTTTGATTTAGCCATAAATCTAAAATGAGATTAGACATTTCATTTTCATCTCTTGCTTGGAAACCAATTTGAGCATCAATAAATTGTTTTGCTTCAGGGAATTTATATGTATTAGGGCCAAAAATTACAGGAGTTCCAGCAGCAGCAGATTCAATGATGTTGTGTAATCCCTTGCCAAATGCACCACCGATGACCGAAAAGTCGGCTGTAGAATATAGTCGCGACAATAATCCGATGTTGTCGATAATTAAAATCTCGACATCTTTTTGTCCCTCAAAATCAGAAAAACAAGAAGTAATGGCAAACGAGCATAGTTTTTGGATTCTCTGTATGTTTTCTTTGTTGATATTGTGCGGTGCAATGATGATTTTTTGATTCGGCCTTAATTTATGCGTGCGCAATAAATCGGCAAGAGCGTTTTCTTCTTGGTGCCAACTGCTTCCTAAAATGAGAACGGATGAATCTTTTGTGAAGTCAATCACTTTTTTTGGAATATCTTGTAAATTGCTTTGAATGCCCAATGTGCGTAAATATCGTATATCACCGAGGAAATTCGGATTTTGAAGAGATATTGAATGAGCAATATCAACGGTTTCTTGATTCACACAATAAAAGCCCTTGCATGGAATTAAAGTCGATTTCCAAAATTTAGCCCAAGGTTTAAGAATAAAATGATTCTTACGTAATGAAAAATTCCAAAACCAAACAGGAATGTTTTTTGAATGGGCAGCACTCAAGAACATTGGCCATATTTCATATTTAACAAAAATGATCACGTTGGGTTGAACCACGTTTAACCAATTTTCGGCGTTTTTACGCGTATCAAAAGGAAGGTAGAATTTTTTGCAATTGGGTTCAAGTTTTGCATTTTTATAACCAGAGGGTGAAAAGAAACTGATGATGAACTCGGTTTGTGGTTGTTTGAGGTTGATTTCTTGAATCAATGGAATGGCCATTTCATATTCTCCGAGGCTTGCAGCATGAATCCAAATGCGAAAATGTTCTTTTGAATTGAGTTTGTTGAATTCGATACGTTGCATTTTTTGTCCATCCAAAATAACTTTCAATTTGTGATGAAACGGTGACATCAATTTGATAAAATTGATGATGAAATGGACAATTATTTGATAAATATAAACCAAGATTTAGTCGAGGAAATAATCTGGGACAGCATTTTTAGATCTGGTTTTAATTGGAATAAGGAGTCCAACACTAAAACCTGTTGCAATTTCTTTCATTCCTTGGTTATCTGCTGTGTTGCTGGAAAAATTCCAAGGCCTTAGGCTTTTGGACACACCTTGAATCAGGTCGATTCCCATAACAAAACTGAGAGAATTTGGGTTTAAATACTGAAGCTTGATTCTCTCAGCAATTTGAAATCCACCCGAAAGTCTATCGTAACCACCGGTATATTTTCCTTCGAGTTGAGGAAGTTCTCCTTCATCAAATTGAAATTGAATATATGTTTGGTTATAGCCTAACCCTGCGCTGGCTTGGATGGTCCAATCTCTCCATTTTGGATTTTTTGAAACTGGAAAAATGCGTCCAAAATGTGCACGAGCAGAAAATCCACGCATAAAGGTTTTGATCACCGCTTGTTGTCCTTTGGCATCTATCATGTATCCATTATCATTTGAAACATGGTCGAAATATCCGGCAATATCAACACTTGTGCCGAAGATAAGGTTGTAATCAAGGCTTGTAATCCATTTGTTTTGATGCTGATATTCAACACCAAGAGGGAAACAAGTGTATTCTGGATACCTCAATGCCATGTCGCTAAAGTTGATAAAGTAGCCCAAGTTTAGGCTCAGAACAACCCAAGAAGGCTTATTCGGAACGCTATTTTTTTTACTGCTGGTGTCGGAAAGGGTTTGCGAAAAGCCTTGATTGAAAAGCAATAATGAACTTACTAAAGCGTAGAATACATATTTTATTTTAGGCATTTTTGGTGGTGTAATTTTCGAAAATAGAATAAAATTTTGAAAGTATTAAAGTATATGATTCAAAATTGTCAAAAAATGAGATGGATTATCTGCATGAACCCAATGTCCAGCATTTGGAACAACATGATAAGCTGAAGTAGGGAAATGTTGTTCTATGTAGGGTTTGTCTGATTCTTTCAAATAGCCACTTTTTTCACCCAAAATAAAATGTGTTGGTTTTAAAAAAGAATGTTGAAATTCAAGTGCATCAATAATTTCGAAATAATAATTTTCAATAGCGTTGAGATTGATTTTAAGTTTATAACCTCCATTAGGGTCTGCCTCAAGATTTTTAAGTAAAAATTGACGTACTCCCATTTCAGGAGCAAATGGCATGAACGCCTCCTCGGCTTCACGACGTGAATGAATGGTAGAGAAATCGAGTTCTTTAAAGGCTCTAAAATATTCCAAATGTCCGGGATGATATTTTTTAGGAGCAATGTCTACGAGAATGAGATTATTGACCATATCCGGAAATAAGTCTGCAAAAAGGAGCGCTGTTTTACCCCCCATAGAATGTCCCACCACAATAGAACTCTCGATGTTGAGGTATTCCATGAGGTTTTTAAGATCATGGGCCATAGCATCATAAGAGGCATCTGGGTGATGGAAAGATTTTCCATGGTTTCGAGCGTCGAATGTGATGACTTTATATTTGAGCGCAAGATGATTTGCAATGTTATGCCAGTTATCGAGCATGCCAAAAATTCCATGTAAAATGAAGATAGATTTTGAATGTTCGGAGCCGTATATTTTGTAATTAACAAGCATGTTTTACATAAAAAAAGGGAAAAGAGATGTCCCTTTTCCCTTTATATTTTTAATTGTTTGATTAGTTTAAAACGTTTTCAACTGGTGTGTAAGGGAGATTAAACGCATCAGATACACCTTTGTAAACAACCTGTCCGTTCACTACATTCAATCCTAATTTAAGGTCGTTATTATCGGCACAAGCTTTTTTCCAACCTTTATTGGCCAATTGTATGGCATAAGGTAATGTTGCGTTAGTTAAAGCCAAAGTTGAAGTATAAGGAACGGCACCTGGCATGTTTGCTACACAGTAATGCACAACTCCGTCAACTTCGTAGCATGGTTCTGCGTGAGTTGTTGGTTTAGAGGTTTCAAAGCAACCTCCTTGGTCGATAGCCACGTCTACAATAACTGAACCTTTGCGCATAGTAGGGAGCATGTCGCGTGTGATTAATTTAGGAGCTTTTGCACCTGGGATTAACACACCACCAATTACCAAATCAGCGGTTTTGATTGCTTCTCTGATATTGTATTCGTTACTATATTGCGTATTGACATTTGCAGGCATTGTGTCGTCGAGTTGACGCAAACGAGGCAAGCTAATATCCATCAATGTAACATTAGCACCCAAACCAGCAGCCATTTTCGCGGCTTGAGTACCAACGATACCGCCACCGAGAACAATCACGTTGGCAGGCTTAACACCTGGAACGCCACCCAAAAGGATACCACGACCACCCATAGGTTTTTCGAGGTATTTGGCACCTTCTTGAATGCTCATTCTACCGGCAACTTCACTCATTGGAACCAACAAAGGCAAACTTCTGTCGGGGCGTTCAACTGTTTCGTAAGCCAAACAAACTGAGTTGCTTTTTATCATGGCATGTGTTAATGGCTCATAAGAAGCAAAATGGAAATATGTAAACAACAATTGGTTTTCTTTGATCAGAGGATACTCAGATTCAATTGGTTCTTTTACTTTGATGATCATTTCGGCGATGCCGTAAACTTCTTCAATAGTAGGAAGGATTTTAGCTCCAGCACTTACATATTCTTCATCTGAAAAACCACTGCCATTTCCTGCAGTAGCTTGTACATACAACGTGTGACCGTTTTTTACCAATTCACTTGCCCCAGCAGGGGTTAAAGCAACGCGATTTTCGTTGTTTTTAATTTCTTTAGGTACGCCAATAATCATGATAGCTAATATTGGCGCAAAGATAACATTTGCAATGCAAATGCACTACGAAAATATTTTGCAAGTTTTGCAATTCTTTTTTACCTTATTTTAAGGCTATTTGCATGGCTTTCTCAACCAAAATATCTGTAGTTAAATAATTCGGAGTATTGACTGCGCTGTGGTTTTCGTCGCGCCATTTTTCAAATTTTTGATGAAATTTATCGTCAATTTCTTTCACCACAGTTACGCCAAAAGGTTTCATGGCTTCGGCATTGCATTTTTGTTCATATTGCCCACGGATGGGTAATAC
Organism: uncultured Rhizobium sp.; assembly: GCA_964645755.1. GTDB lineage: Bacteria > Bacteroidota > Bacteroidia > NS11-12g > UBA955 > VMCP01. The sequence goes on along the minus strand of CAZYBT010000020.1, from coordinate 16,433 downwards.
CATTAATTTTTTCCCCAAAAATAAACTCTCCGCAGGGGTTTCAAAGCCGGCACCAGTGATGATACCATCACAATTGAGTAAACTCGTGTTAAACAACTTGCTTTGTATTGGATGCCACACAATGTTTTTTTCATTGATGATTGATGGAATATTCTTTGAAAATATGTGAAATGTTGAATGTTTGAATTTTTGGAATGTTTTCTCCAAAATTTCATCAGAATAATGGGGTAGGTATACGGTAATGTGTTCTTTTTTTTGAGGGACAGTTTGCCAGAGTTCCTGTTTGATTACAGGAGGCAAAATCCAAGGTTCGTAAGCGTCGAAATGGAAACCTACATTAAATTCACTTTTGCAATATTTTTTTAATACCCATTCACCCAAGGCGTCTTTTTTTGATGGTCTTGGAGTGTTTTTTGATGCAAAACTCGCTTGATGTCCGAAATGAACCATTTTTACATCAGCTAATTTACAGGCAGTACTACATATGTATTCAAAATCGTTTAAAATGAGATCATAGTTTTGAATTGGAAGCATTCTTACATCTCGGTAAATGCGACTCGGATTGATTTGTTTGAGTGTTTTTTGATAATTTAATTTTCCCTTTTTACTATAAAACAAGCTCACACCTTTTGATTTGTATTTCACCGGCAATTCGCTGGGTAAAGATGCATTGTTTCCGCTGAGAAAAACGTCTATGTTGCCATATTTTTGAAGGTAAGGCAACAATTCAATGGCTCTTGAAATATGGCCGTTACCAGTGGCTTGAATGGCATATAAAATTTTCATGATTTACAAAGCACTTTGTATCCAAAACGCTACCTGCTGTGTGAGAACATCGGGTACTTTTGGAGTTTGTTCAAATTCTTTGTTGTAATTGGTTTGGTTTTTAAGAGGTTTGTGATGATGAATGTTCCACTCACCTTTATTGTATTCAAGGGCAGTTAAATTTTCAATCCAATCTCCACTGTTTAAATAGGTAACTTCACCTTTGTTGTTGCTAATTTTTCTCATTTGTGGCTGATGTATATGTCCACAAACCACAAAGTCAAATCCCTTGTCAATTGCCAATTCAGCTGCTGTTTGCTCAAAGTCGGCGATCCATGAAACTGCTTTTTTAACACTATTTTTAATTTTTTTAGAGAAACTCATTTTTTCCCTTCCAAAAAATGACAAAATTTGGTTGGTCCAATGGTTTAACCAAATCAGAAAATCATATCCATGCCCACCCAATTTTGCCACAATTTTGGCACTTCCTTTTGTAGTTGAATCAAAAACATCTCCATGGAAGATCCAAGTTTTTTTACCGTCTAGTTCAAGAACAAGTTTGTCATCGAGCAATAAATTTCCAACTCTAGTACCTGAATATTTTCTGAGAGCTTCATCATGATTGCCGGTGATGTAATAGACCAATGTTCCAGCCTCCATCATTTTTAAAATCTCACGGATTACTTGCATGTGTGAAGGTGGAAAGTATTTTTTTCTGAATTGCCAAATGTCAATGATATCCCCATTTAGAACCAAGATTTTTGGATTGATTTCTTTGAGGTATCTCACGATGTCATTTGCATGACAACCAAATGTTCCTAAATGCAAATCGCTGATTACACTTACTTGAATATCTCTTTTGTGCGTCATTATTCGATAAACAAATTTCTTTTTGTATTATTACTAGAGTATTAAATTGATGTTTTATTGAAATGAAATTAATGTTAAGTGAATATTAACAATTAAGATTGCTGGGCAAGAAAAAAGGAGACACAAATTTGTCTCCTTTTATTCGAAAGTATGTCATCACAATGTGATGATAATGATATGTTTGTATTATTGATTGATGGCTTTTTTTGTTGATTTTGTTAGCCCATTTTTGTGAAACATCACCGAAATGGTTTTGTACTTTGTATAGTTTTCACTCACAAATAAATAACCAGCACAAGGGTTTCCTGTCCCCCAAGAATTTTTAACTTCGAAGAAGAATTTTCCAGAATTTTCTTTGTACAATCCGGTGATATGCATTCCGTGGTCATCGGTGGTTTTTTGAAGGTCGAACGCCTCTTGACGCATGGTTTCATTGATTTCAGGTTCTTGGCATGGTTTTTCAAAAACATTACCGTCCCTTTGAGCACCTCCATCGTTGAATCCTTTACTGTCATTTCCAATTTTAGTTACAAGTGAGTCATGCATTGGTACAATGGCAATTCCGTTTTTAAAAGAAAATCCTTTTTCACTAACATCTGCCGCCCAAGCAATTGAATGTCCTTCTTTTAGCGCATTTTTCATGTTGTCTAAAAGTTCATTTAGAGGGACATTGACAGCAGTTTGCATGGCCCAATTGTCTGGAACTTCTAATGCAAACGGTTTATAATATGGATGATGCGTGAAAGATGTAAGGATGACATAGTCATTTAAGTTGATACCTAAGCTTTCATAAAATGATTTTGGTGTAAATCTTTTGCCATTATATTCAAATTCAGAGGGTATTTTTCCGAGATACGCATCTAAAATTCCTTCTATACCTTGAATCCATTCTTTTCCTAATGTATTAGGGTTTCGTTTGGCAATGGTTTCAACGTAAGTTTTTAGAACGTCGATGAGTTCATCGTGATTGTGTCGGGTTTTACCGTTGTTTAGTCCAGAATACACAGACTCTGGCACAATTCCATATTTTTCTATGATGTACGCAACATCATGTCCCTCACCACCTTGGTCGAACTGATGTTTGCCATTCATCCTGACAAAAGTGATTGCTTTTTCGATATAAGCCCACCTTGCGACAAACATTTCGCTCAGATCAAAAATTCCTTTATTTTGTTTGATTAGTTCTGATTCTAATAGAGAAAGCGTGCTGTAACTCCAACAAGTTGAAGTTCTACATTGGTCTTTGACAGAAGGTTTTTGTGTTTCGTAAACTTTTGAAAAGTTGTATTGGCTCCCGGGCTTGTTGGTTGTTTGGGCATATAACGAAACAAAAAACAAAGCCCCTGTAAACAGGGTGAATTTCTTCATTATACAAATATAGTAAAACTATTTGAAAGGATTCCGTAGGGTATACTGGTTTGGTTTATGGATATATTTGGCATAGATCTTCACGATCAAATGCATGAATTTATTTTTTGAGAAAATGACAAAACTATTTTCAATGGGTTTAGCGCCGACAGTACTTTTGATTTCGGTAGCGGTACGTCCAATGTTAATGGTTTGAATTTTGTTGTTTATTCCAAAGTCAATCAAATCGTACATCATACGTTGATATAAGCTGTAATTCAATGGTAGATTTTCATCTATGCCCAAATGTGTTGCATGTATATGTTTCTCGTCTACAATGAAACTGATGAATCCAACCAATTGTCCCTCAAGAAAATAACCATTTACAAGGAAGTGTTGACTTAAGGATTTTTGGTAACAATGTATTAATTCGGACATATTTTGACCGATGGCAACGGTTTTATTTTGAAGAGAATGATTGAGAAGTTTGGCGCATTGAGCGACCCATTCGTTGGGGGGCAAACTTTGGAGCGGTTTTAGCACAATTGGATGACTATTTTTGAGCACTTTGTGCGCTCTAACCCTGTATTTAGAGCTGAAGGTGTTTAAATAATCGTCTAAATTTTTTATGTCTTCGCTCAACGAAATGAGCATGAAAGGATCTGCAGGGATAACGGTGCCGTGTTCAAATTTTTGATTCCCCAAAATGTTTGCAACCAAAATTCCACATTCATTTTTATTAGAAATAATTTCCTCTGGAGAAATATTTTCAGGAATTTCGGGGAAGATAAGTCCAGGAGCGCAAGCATTACCTAACACTTTGATGTAGCCTTTTTTGCTGAAAAGGTTGAACATTTTTATAAAAACACGATATACATATTTTCCTGTTGGCTTGCTGAGTTCCATGAAAGAAACAGGATTCTGGATTTGGTTAATTTGGATGAAGCCGTGATGGTTGGAAAGCGACAGAAGTAAGCGATCGGAGAGATTTTGACTTAGTTTTGGAATCACGGTTAGAGGATTAATGTGTGTAAAAAGTAAGGATGCAAAGATTGTACTGAAAACCGTTTAAAAACGTATAAATCGTTAGAAACATCATTTTTATCGTTTATTTTTAGAGAAATGAAACAATTGTTTTTTTTAGCGTGTGGAAGCACATATTTTTGTAAAATGTCAATTCTGAAATTAAGTCGAAAACAAGGGTTATTAGCAATTGCAATGCTTGCTTCATCAGTGGTTTATGGCCAAAAAGTAGTGAAAGGCTACCCTGTTGCTGAAAGGCTAAGTGGATATAAGAAAGTTGCTTTAAAAACAGATACAACGGCATTATCAAGTGCTGAGAAAAAGTGTCTGGTATTCTTGATTAAGGCAGCAAAAAAGGCAGATGATATTTTTTGGAAACAAACTTTTACCGACAAAGAATCGGCCCTTAAAGGAATCAAAAATGATACTGTAAGACGTTTTATGGAAATAAATTATGGTCCGTGGGATAGATTGAATGATGAAAAACCGTTTTTGCAAGGGTATGGAGAAAAACCGAAAGGTGTGAATTTTTATCCAGCCACTTTTGATGTGAATCAAGTTGACGAGCCCATGAAAGTTAGAGTCTTGAGTCCGTATACAGTGATAAAAGAAGTTGTTAAAAACGATAAACCACAGCAGCCAACTCCACCAAAACCAGGCCAACCGGCGGAAATGCCTATGATGATGGAAAGAATGCCACTTAAAAACGGCAAGGAAATAGGAGTTGTAGAATATGGTTTTGCTTATCAAAAAGATATTTTGGAATTGATGGAGTTTATGAATAAAGCCGCTGATGCCATAGAAACTGAAGACAAATTATTTGCGGGTTATTTGCGTGAGCGTGGAGCAGCTTTGATGTCTGGTGAATACATCATGACGGACGTTAAATGGTTGACATTAAAATCTCATTTGGATATCGTGATTGGTCCAATCGAAAACTACGAAGATAAATTGTTGGGTGTGAAGACTTCGTATGAAGCATATGTATTAGTGAGGGACATGGAATGGGGCAAGAAATTAGATAAATTCATAGCGTTGTTGCCTGAATTACAAGCAAATATTCCCGTTGAAGCGGCATACAAGCCTGTACTTGCAAACGACACTGGGGTGAATAAATTTGATGAGCATGGCAATATCATGTCTACCAATGGTGAAATGATTAATGAACCAGGTTTTCCTCCAATGCAAAAACCGGATGCATCATTGAGTCAGCTAGCTGTTTTTGATGCCGTTTACTATGGTGGTGATTGTAATTCAGGTAGCAAAACAATTGCTGTAAACTTGCCCAATGATGAGGTTTTGCAAAAATACTTTGGAACGAGAAGGTCTCAATTAAAAAATACAATGAGAGCAAAATTTGATGAAATGGTAAAACCAATTTCTCAAATTTTAGTGGATCCAAGTCAATGGGAAAATATCAAGTTTGATGCGTTTTTTTCCAATGTGATGTTTCATGAGGTTGCTCATGGTTTGGGTGTGAAGAACTTGGTAAATGATCAAAACAAAACCGTAAGGGAAGCACTTGGTGCAACGTACTCTGCAATTGAAGAGTGCAAGGCGGATGTGTTGGGCTTGTATATGGTAACACAACTTCATCAAAAGGGTGAGCTTTCCGGAAAACTCGATGATTATTACGTAACATTTGTTGCATCGGTTTTTCGTTCAGTGCGATTTGGTGCTGCGAGTGCACACGGAAAAGCAAACATGATTACATTTAATACGTTGATGAACGGTGGTTGCATTACTCCTGGTAAAAAAGGATATAGTGTAAATGTTGCCGCAATGAAAGTGGTGATCGAGAAATTGGCAGCAGAGTTATTGCATTTGCAAGGAGACGGAAACTTGAAAGGGGTGCAACAAATGTTATCTGAGCGCGGAGTTATCAAGCCAGCCTTGGCGGCAGATTTGATGAAGCTTGAAAAGGCAAAAATTCCTTTTGATATCGTATTTGACCAAGGTATCGAAACTCTTGGTTTGCATCAGTATGATGAATCCGCTAAAAGTGATTCAAAATCCGATAAAAAAACTAAATAAAATACGAATTTAATAGTTATTTACTTTCATGAGACTTAATAAATGGATATCGCTAACCACAGTGTCTGCGATTATGGCTGTCTTGGTATTCTGCAGCAATAAACAAATTAAAGGGAATGAGCCCTTGCTCATTCGTTTAACAGATTTAATGAGTACTGAACATTACTCTCCCTACCAATTAGATGATAATTTTTCAGAATTAATTTTTCAAAATGTTCTCAAAAACTTGGATGACGACAAGCATTTTTTCACTCAAGGTGATATTGATAGACTTTCGGTTTTTAGAAAAAGCATTGACGATCAACTGAAAGTAGGACGTTATGATTTTCTTGATTCGGCATGGTCGATTCTCATGGTTCGATTGAATGAATTGGAGCCAATGATTGATCAAGAATTATCAAAACCATTGGATTATAAAACCAACAAGAACTATGTGGTTTCCGATAAGGTGCTTAAGTACAAGTCTAATGTTGATGCGCTGAAGCAAGATTGGAAAGGATGGCTTCAATATCAAACGATAGACAGACTGTACCGTAAAATTGAAGATCAGGAAAATGTGAAACAAAAGAAAGATTCGGCAGTCATTAAAATTCAACCATTCGACACCTTAGAACTTAAATCGAGAAATGAAACTTTGAAGTTTTGTAAAGAATGGTTCAAGCGTTGGAGGAAGATGGATCAAAAAGACAAGTTGAGTTTCTACGCAAATTGTATTACCGAGGTTTATGATCCCCATTCTAATTATTTTCCACCTGAAGACAAAGCGAATTTTGATATTTCAATGACTGGAAAACTTGAGGGTATTGGCGCAACTCTAAGTGAAAAAGATGGTTATGTGAAGGTTGAGAGAATTGTTCCCGGTAGTGCTTCCGCAAGACAAGGGGATTTGAAAGCCGGAGATTTGATTCTCAAAGTGGCTCAAGGCCCTGCTGACCCAGTGGATATTGTAGATATGAAATTGGATGATGCGATTCAGTTGATTCGCGGAAAAAAAGGAACAGAAGTGAGATTAACCGTGAAAAAACCGGATGGTACAATTCAAGTAATTCCAATTATTCGTGAAGTCGTTGTGATCGAGGAAAGCTATGCAAGAAGCGCAATTGTGCAGTTTAAAAACAAACGATTTGGACTGATTCAGTTGCCAAGTTTTTATGCTGATTTTGCTGCCCAAGGTAGAGGTAGACATAGCAGTGAAGATATCCGCATTGAGGTAGAGAAGTTAAAGTTAGAAAATGTTGATGGTATTGTGTTAGATCTCCGCAATAATGGCGGTGGAAGTTTGGCAGATGCAATCGACATGAGTGGTTTGTTTATCAATGAAGGTCCAATTGTGCAAGTAAAAGACCCAAGTCAGAGAATCCAGCAGGCACCTGATCCAGATCCGGAAATTCAATATTCAGGCCCGCTTGTGATTTTGACCAATACATACAGTGCTTCGGCATCTGAAATTTTGGCAGCGGCTCTTCAGGATTATGAAAGAGCAATAATTGTAGGTACCAAAACCACGTTTGGAAAAGGAACCGTTCAAACAATGATGCCATTGCCAACCGGTAAATCTCCGATTTTTCCAAAAGGTTATGGTGAAGTAAAGGTTACGATCCAGAAATTTTATCGTATAAACGGAGGTACTACTCAATTAAACGGTGTGATTCCTGATGTGATTTTGCCGGATATTTACGATGGAATTGAGCAAGGTGAAAAAGAAATGGATTATCATATGCCATATGACAAAATTCCGGCTGCTGATTATCAGATTTTTAAAAATCCAAAGCGCGCAGAAATTATCAAAACAGCAATTTCTAGAGCCCAAAAGAATGATTATTATAAGTTGATACAACGACGCGCCAACGAGCTCGCGAAAATTAGAAAATCATATTCATATTGTTTGAGTTTAGAGGGATATAAAAAACAACAAAAAGAAATCAAAGAACAAGATAAATACCTTAAGGATTACAAATATCAAAGGGTCATCGACACTGCTTTTGCATTGAAGATGGACTTAGATGAGGTAAAAAATGACGAGGTTAAAAAAGCGCAAAGAGTTGATTGGATCAAGCGCTATATGAAAGATGCTGGCCTCGATGAGTCGATACAAATTCTTTACGATTGGAGTTCCAAATAAACTGAATTAATCTTTCCAAAGGGAAGAAAACAAAATGCCAGACAGCACTAAAATTAAACCGTTTAGTGCTGTTAGCATGTAAATATCTTTGTTTACTGAGCTCATTAAAATTGGGTTGAAAGCTTTATTTGAGGCTTTGATTCCCAATAAAATCAAGGGTAATATTACAGGTAAACTTAATACCGGTGCCAAAAAACCTGCTTGGTTGGCTTTTGAGGCAATTGCTCCGATAAATGTGAAGACAGTTGATATTCCACCAGTTACGAGGAGTAAAATTTTAAAATATGCCCATAGGTGTAGCACAGGCATTCCTAAAAACCAACTGAAAAAGAAGAAGTTAACGCAAGTCAGAAATAGCATCGATATCCAGCCATAGATGATTTTTGACCAAAGTAATTCAGCGGGAGCTGCAACTTGGTTCCAGTATATCCACCTATTCCTTGATACGGTTAAGAAGTTTTTTGAAATTGCTTGGAGAGTGCAAAAAATTAAGGTAATCCAAAATAAACTATTCCAAGTTCTTGCCAAATTAGACGATTGATTTGCTGCGGTTAGCATCGAAAGTAGCGACATTACAGCCATTTGCAAAACCGACGAAGCTAAAATTGCGGGTTTTTTGAAATCGAATGCCCATTCAATTTTTATAAGTGAAATTACTTTTTCAATACTGCGCATCTTTTTTTACCTTCGCGAAGGTAAATCAGAATCTCTGAAAGGCGGTGATTTACCATTTTAATTTTAAAAATCAATGTTTACAAAGATATTAATAGCGAATCGGGGTGAAATTGCCATTCGTGTGATGCGTACTTGCAGAGAGATGGGTATAAAAACAGTAGCTGTTTACAGTGAGGCAGATTCAAACGCGAGGCATGTTCGGTATGCTGATGAAGCATATTGCATAGGAAAAGCTCCTTCAAATGAGAGCTATTTGAAAATGGATACATTGATTGATTTGTGTATTCAAACAGGTGCCCAAGCTGTTCATCCTGGGTATGGTTTTCTTTCTGAAAATGCCATTTTTGCCAATAAACTCAAACAGAATAATATTGTGCTCATTGGCCCAACCGCCGAAGCAATGGAAATCATGGGATCCAAAATTGCCAGTAAACAGGCTGTTGAGAAATTTGGAGTTCCTTTGGTTCCTGGTATCAATGAAGCCATTGTAGATCCAAATGCAGCCTTGCAAGTAGCCATAGAAGTTGGATTTCCTGTTTTGGTGAAAGCGTCTGCCGGCGGTGGTGGTAAAGGTATGCGTGTTGTTGAGAAACAAGAAGATTTTCTAAGCGCATTGCAAATGGCTCAAAATGAAGCGAGAAGCGCCTTTGGTGATGACAGTGTTTTCATTGAAAAGTATGTTGGGAGCCCTCGACATATTGAATTTCAGATTATGGCCGACAATTTTGGAAATGTTTGTCATCTTTTTGAAAGGGAATGTAGCATTCAACGCCGTCACCAAAAGTTGGTGGAAGAGGCCCCAAGTGCAGCATTATCTCCTGCATTGAGAGCCAAAATGGGCGAGGCTGCTGTGAATGTTGCAAAAGCTTGTAATTACAGCGGTGCTGGTACTGTAGAATTCTTGTTGGGTGATGGTGATTCATTTTACTTTCTTGAAATGAATACTCGATTGCAAGTTGAACATCCGGTTACAGAGATGATAACAGGCCTAGATCTTGTGAAAGAACAAATTAATGTAGCATTCGGTTTGCCTTTGTCGTTTAAACAGCAAGACCTTGAAATAAACGGACATGCTATAGAATTAAGAGTGTGCGCTGAAGATCCTTTTCAACAATTTCTGCCGAATATTGGTAAAGTAAACCAATATTTGGTGCCAAATGGTCCGGGTATTCGTGTAGATGATTGTATGGAAGCAAATATGGAGATTCCTATTTATTACGACAATATGCTCGCTAAGCTCATTGCCTGGGCTCCAACTAGAGAACAAGCAATCGAAAGATTGAGAAGAGCCATCAAAGAATATGTCATCACCGGAATTGAAACTACATTAAGTTTCGGTGAATTTGTACTTACACACGATGCGTTTTTGAGCGGTCAGTTTGATACACATTTCATTCAAAAATATTTTCACCCAGAAAATATCCCTTCGAATGAATTGACTCAAGAAGAATTGTCGGTATTAGCCACGGCCGCGGCTTCGTTCTTTATGCAAAACAAAACCAATCAAGTTTCTGCAGTTTCCGCGAATTCAGAATCAACCAATCTTTGGTATCATAGTAGGAAAGAATACTAATGTCTGTTTGGCCCAAAGTTCTCATCATCGATGATGTGCATCTAAGTTTGGTGCATGGACTGATTGCTCACAATTTTGATGTTCATTATAGGCCAGATGCTTCGAAAGATGAAGTGTTGGAATTGGTTAAAAGGATTGATTTTGAGGGACTTGTGGTTCGGTCAAAAATGTATTTGGATGACGATTTTTTTCAACTTGCTGGTTCATTAAATTGGATAGCAAGAGCAGGTGCTGGAATGGACAATATTGACGTTTCCGCAGCCAATAGGAATGGGGTATTTCTCATGAATTCAGACAACGCCAATTCAGACGCAGTGGGAGAACAAACTTTGGCAATGCTGTTGGCGATTTGTACAAAATTGGTGACAGCTAACAATCAAGTAAAGGATTTTATTTGGAAACGGGAGGAAAATCGAGGTTTTGAGCTGAAAGGCAAAACTGTGGGAATCATTGGTTATGGAAATACAGGCATGGCTGTTGCCGAAAAATTGAAAGGTTTTGGGGTTCAAGTTATTGCTTATGATAAATATAAGTGTGAATTTACTGACAATAATGTGACAGAGGTAGATTTGTCACAATTATTAGACAAATCTGACATCATTTCTTTGCACATACCGTTGACGAATGAAACGCATCATTTGGTAGATTTTTCTTTTCTAAATTCTGTGAGAAAACCATTTGTTTTAATGAATTTATCTAGAGGTAAAATAGTTGATTTACAATCTGTTATAGATTTTATAGAGACTGGTAAGATCATTGGTTTTTGTGCCGATGTTTTGCCAATTGAACCGCCTAAAATTGGCAACGATTTAGAGCAGAAATTGTTACAAAAGTTGTTTGATTTTGAGAACGTAATTGTGTCGCCTCATGTTGGAGGTTGGACAGTGGAGAGTTACGAGAAAATTTCTCAAATTTTGTTGTCTAATATATTGAAATATAATAATTTAGGCGGTTAATTTTGGCGTATTTACATTGAATTCCTTGAAAGCGAAAAAGATGAATACACAAGAATTAGATAAAATAAACTTGTTAAATCCTTGTTTTTTGGGTAAACTTGCCGATGAAAGGTCGATGTTAATCGATTAATGTAAATTGAATAGAATAAAGAAGTTGATATGAAGTATAAATTACTACGCAGTGCATTGGTAGCCACATTTGGATTATTTTGTGGTTTCTTGAATGCTCAAACATCCTTTGCAGACTTTAGGGTAAAGGCGGTAGATGGTGATGGTAAATCACTCAGTGGGGTAAAAGTGGCGATGTTGTTGAACGGCATTGAGCAAAGTGTTGACACAACCGACAGAGACGGAAACGTGGTTTTCCAGACTTTGAATCCCGGAACTTACGATGTTGCTTTTTCAAAAGAAGGTTACTCACCAATGACGGAAAGGGGTTTGACCCTGATTTCGGGATTGAACAAAGAGTACGAAGCCGTGATGTTGAAAGGTGCAAAAGAAGTGGTAATTACGACCAAGAAAAAATCACCAATCAACATGATTGGTATTGGTCAGCCGATCGATGGTGGTAAAACTCTTGATGCAGGTCGTCGTGGAACAGGTGCTTTGATTGCGACCAACGCAGGTATTGTTGAATCTCGTCAAGGTATTTCAGTTCGTGGAACACGTGCCGATGCGAGCAAAACATTTATTGATGGTGTGCCGATTATCGGTGGTGGATCATTGCCTTCATTGGGAACAGACCAGTTAGCAGTGAGCATTGGTGGTATTCGTGCCATGTATGGTGACTTAACAGGTGGTGCCTTCACACTTACTTCCAAAAGTGCAACTGAAAAGGTTGTGGCTTTGTTTGAAGGAATTACCTCCACAGGCTTGGATCCTTATGGTACAAATACATTCGAAGCTTTCGTTTCTGGTCCGCTTTGGAAAAAAAGAGTCATGATCGATGGCAAACCGAAAGACATGGTGAAGTTGGGTTACACATTAAACGGTAACGTTGGTTATTATGTAGATCCATCGCCTACTAGAACGGGTGTATACGTATTGAACGATGAAAAAATGCAACAAATCAAAGACAATCCTTTGATTAACACTCCGAACGGTTTTATTCATGCTGCTTCTTATTTGAGAGAATCAGATTTCAAGGTTTTGGCCGCTCGTCCAAATTCTTCTTTGTATAACGGTAACTTCATTGGAAAATTGGAATACAAACCTTCGAATTTAACTTCTCTAACGGCTTATGCCTCTTATTTTTATAGTGGAGGACGTTCAGTATCGAATTCGATTATGAATTACGAGAACAATCCATTCAATGAATCACAAACAATTCGTTCATATTTACAATTCACACAGAATTTCAAAGTGAACAAAGAGAGCACTGTGAAGAGTGCATTCTATACGATTCGTGCTGAATATCAAAATGCACAATCTAAAACTACCGATGCTATTCATGGTAACAATCTGTTTGATTATGGTTACATTGGTCAGTTTACTGCTAAACCAACTGAGTTCTTTGCTTATTCGAATTACGATGCACAACAAAATCCGAATAAAGAACCAAAAATTGTGAGAGACCAATATGGAAAAACAGTTCAATTAAGAAACTATTGGGAACAAATCGGGTATGTAGACACTGCTTTGTTGTTCGATGGATCGGTTACAAAAAATCCAGATAGAACGCGTTACACTCAGAATATTTACGATTATTACGCTTCAAGAAAATTAACGATTAATAATCCTTTGACCATTTTGATGAGTCAAGGTTTATTGAATGGTTATAATCCAAACAACGTTTACTCATTGCATGGAACTCCAGGTGGAATGGCTGCAGGTTTCTCAAAATCAGAGTCTGAGAAATATGCGGTTTTCGCAATGGGACAAATGCAAATTAAACCTAAGACTGTGGGAGGTATCGAAAGAGCTCCTCATGATTTGCAGGCAGGTTTGTATTACGAGCAGTCATTTGTTCGTGGTTATTCCTTGAACGCGAATGGTTTATGGATATTGATGCGTCAGTTGATGAATAAACACATCGCTGAATTAGATGTGAACAATCCAATTTTAAGTTACGACGAAAACGGTGTATTTACTGATACAGTTCGTTACAACCGTCTTGTAAACTATGGAGAGCAATCAATCTTTGATTTGAGATTTAGAGATAAATTAATCAGAGAAGGTAAAACCGATGTTTATGGCAAAGCAATTGACCAAAGAACTTTCGTAGATATCAACTCATTTAAGCCAGAAGATTTTGAATTGAAAATGTTCTCTGCCGATGAATTGTTGAACAACGGTAATGGATACGTTAGTTATTTTGGTTACGATCACCTTGGTAATAGAGTCACTGGCAAGCCTTCAATTTCTGAATTCTTAAACAACAGAGAAAAAAGAACAATTGGTGCTTTCCAACCAGTTTATTTGGCTGCTTGGTTAGAAGATCAGTTCCAATTTAAAGATTTGATTTTCCGAATGGGACTTCGTATGGAAAGATACGATGCAAACCAATCTGTTTTGAAGGATGCATACTCGTTGTATCCAATTAGAACAGTTGGTGAGGTTAAAGAAATGAACGGACTTACGATCAATCACCCATCGAACATTGGATCTGATTTTGCGGTTTATGTAAACGACATGCAATCACCAACCAAAGTTATTGGATATAGAAATGGTGACAGATGGTACAACGCCGATGGTAGTGAGCAAAAGAATGCTGAATTTTTAGCAAACCAAACATCAAACGGTAAAATTGCACCTTATTTGGTAGACAATAACAAACAAGAGTTGTCAGAAAATTCATTGACAGATTACACGCCAATCATGAATTTATTGCCTCGTATCTGGTTCTCTTTCCCTCTGGATAAAAGAAAAACTTTCTATGTATCGTACGATATGTTGGCTCAACGTCCGGATCAAGGAGCTTCTTTCTTGACGATCGACGAATTGTACTATTTGAAGTTTAGACAAGGTTCAACCATTTCTAATGGTTCTTTGAGTTCTCGTTTGAAAACAGATTATGAAGTTGGTTTCAAACAAGTATTTGGTAGAAAAGGGGATAAAGGTATTGAACTTTCTGCGTCATATTCAGAAATTAGAAATGATTTCGGTCAATATCAAATCAATAACGGTTACCCTGTAACTTATGTAACCATTCGTAATATAGACTTCTCTACAATTACTGGATTCAGAGGTTCATTTAACATGATGGACATCGGTCCTTTGAACTTGAGTGCAAGTTACATGTTGCAGTTTGCTGATGGTACAGGATCTAACATTAGTTCACAAGCCGCTTTGATTGCCAGCAACCAACCAAATTTAAGAAACGTTATTCCATTGGGAGATTTGGATATTCGTCACAACTTGAAGGTTTCAGCTACATGGGCTTGGGGCGGTGGTCGTGATATCGCGAGCAAAAAGAACTTGTATAACGGTCCAATCTTGTTTGGCAAAGAAATCTTCAAGAATACTTCATTCAACCTTATTGGTAACACATACAGCGGTGGACCATTTACACCTACAACTAGAGCGGTTCAAATTGGTGCTGTTGACCGTGCCCAAATTAAAGGTGTTCCATTCGGAGCTCGTTTGCCATGGCAATACAACTTCGATATGAACGTTTCAAAGGCGTTCGTTGTGAAGCGTGATGGTAAATCACCTCTAAGATTTACTGCTTTCTTGTGGGTAAACAACGTGTTGAACACTTGGAACGTAATTGGCGTGTTTCCATTCACCGGTCAACCGAATGATGATGGATTCTTGAATTCACCACAAGGCCAGTTATTGGTAAAAACCCAAGTAGATGCTCAAAGTTATATTGACTTGTACAAAATATTGTTAAACTCTCAAACTCAAAACTGGAACGCGCCAAGAACCATCCGTTTCGGTTTGCGTTTGGCATTGTAAAATCATTAAGAAATAAGATTATGAAAAGAATTGGTATATACGTTTTAGGTTTGTTGGCTTTTCAATCATTGGCAGCACGTCCAATCGAAAACTTAACAGGTAAAACAATCAAACCGAAAATTGATCGCAGAGCTGGATCTTTCGCAAATACTTGCGACCCAGCATCTCAATCAGTGGATTTAGATATTAACAACGTTCGTACGAAGTTGTTGAATGGCGGTGATATGTGGTGGGATTTGAATAATCCAAAGTATGAAGTTCCAAAAATTAATGATCCGAATGCGGTGAGAAAACATTCATTGTTTTCTGGTGCTATTTGGATTGGTGGTAAGGATAATGGTGGTAGTTTGAAGTTAGCCGCGATGACATATCGTCAAAATGGTTCCGACTTCTGGCCAGGACCATTGGATACTTCAACTGCAGCTACTGATCCATTGCGTTGTAAGTCATATGATAAAATGTGGAAGGTTACACGTGATGAATTGGAAGAGTTTGCAACGAGTAAATTTTTGACTCAGAGTAATGGAATTCGTGATTGGCCTGCTGGTTCTGATCGTTCAGTTCGTTTGGGAGCTGAGTCTGAATTTATGGCTCCTTTCAAAGACATCAACGGCAACAATTTATATGAACCAAATGATGGGGAGCATCCAGTGATTGATGAGCGTCGTCCAGTGATTGAGAACGGTGTAGATCGTCAGCCAGATATGTTTATTTGGTGGGTTTACAATGATAAAGGTAATATTCACTCAGAAACTACTGGTCAACCGATTGGTATCGAATGTCAAACCACCGCTTTTGCATTTTCAACAAATGATGAAGTGAATAACATGACATTTTATACAACCAAGATTATCAACCGTGGTTTCACTACGTTGAACGATTGTTACATGGGACAATGGGTAGACGCTGATTTGGGTAACTATGCTGATGATTACGTAGGTTGTGATGTTGGAAGAGGCTTAGGATATTGTTACAATGGAGATGATGATGATGAAGGTGTTTTGGGTTATGGGTTAAATCCTCCAACAGTTGGTGTGGATTATTTTGAAGGTCCTACCGACACATCTGGAAAACAAATGGGATTGAGCCATTTCATGTACTACAACAATACTTCTGACCCTATCACAGGTAACCCAAGAAACGCGAATGCTTACTACAACTACCTTAT
>CAZYBT010000019.1:0-31906 GCA_964645755.1 uncultured Rhizobium sp. | reverse complement strand
TGCTGTTTTGGAATTAAATCTTTGAGTTTTTTGCAAATCTTTTTCCCTAAATCGTACGCATTGTCCTTGTGAATGATGGCACTCAAGGCATCAACTTGTTTTGCATTGAGTAAAATATCCATTTTCACCAACACACTTTCTTTGTATCCAATTGGATGATAATCGAAACTAGCATACCCCTTTGAAATGGTTTTCAATCTATCATAAAAATCAAATACAATTTCGGCCAAAGGCATATCAAACGACAATTCAACACGGTCAGAGGTCAAATAAACCTGATTTTTTAGAATGCCACGTTTATCCAAACACAGACTCATGACTGGGCCAACCCAATCTGATTTTGTGATAACAGTAGCTGCAATATAAGGCTCTTCCACATAATCAATTTTATCTGGAGTAGGCAAATCGCTCGGATTGTTTACCGGCAGAACCTCACCTTTGGTGGTATAGCAGATATAACTTACGTTTGGAACGGTTGTAATCACCGTCATGTTGAACTCGCGTTCTAAGCGTTCTTGAATGATTTCCAGATGCAGCATCCCTAAAAATCCACAACGGAATCCAAATCCCAAAGCAGCTGAACTTTCTGGTTCAAACACAATACTCGCATCGTTGAGTTGAAGTTTGCCCATTGCATCTCTCAATTCTTCATAATCTTCGGTATCAACAGGGTAAATTCCAGCGAAAACCATTGGTTTTACATCTTCAAATCCATTGATATGGTCTGGCGAAGGGTTCTTGAAATCCGTAATGGTATCACCAACTTTTACTTCCTTTGCATCTTTGATACCAGAAATAATATATCCAACGTCACCTGCTTTGATCTCATTTTTTGGCGACATTTCCAACTTCAAAACGCCCACTTCATCGGCCAAATAATCCATTCCTGTGTTCATGAACTTCACATGCTGACCCTTTTTTATCACACCATCCATCACCCTGTAGTAGGCAATGATTCCTCGGAATGAATTAAATACAGAATCAAAAATCAATGCTTTTAATGGCTTGTTTTCATCACCAGTTGGAGCCGGAATTCTCTCAATAATTGCTCTCAATATATCATAAACGCCTGCACCTGTTTTTCCTGATGCAGCCAAAATACTATCCCTTTCACAACCAATTAAATCCACAATTTCATCTTTCACTTCTTCAGGCATAGAACCGGGAAGGTCTATTTTATTGAGAACTGGAATGATGGTTAAATTGTGCTCTAAAGCCATGAATAAATTACTAATAGTTTGAGCTTCAATTCCTTGCGATGAGTCTACAATTAACAATGCTCCTTCACAAGCTGCTATAGACCGACTCACTTCATATGAAAAGTCTACGTGACCTGGGGTGTCGATTAAGTTCAATACATAACTTTGACCATCTAGCTCATAGTTCATTTGAATGGCATGACTTTTAATGGTAATGCCCCTCTCTCTTTCAATGTCCATGTCATCGAGCAACTGCGCTTGCATTTGTCGCTTGTCTATGGTTTTAGTATATTCCAACAAGCGGTCTGCCAAGGTGCTTTTACCATGGTCGATGTGAGCGATGATACAAAAATTACGTATATTCTGCATAAAAAACTTGCAAATATACTGAATTTAGAGTGAATAACACGGATTAATTGAGCCCAAACCCTTTAAAAAATGTTTAATTTTAGCTCAAAAAACGGTTGTTTTTTTGACTCCGTCTGAATTTGCCAATCACTCTAATGAGAAGCAGTGTATCAAAAATGGCTTTTTTCAAAATCGCCCAAGATGCTCCTTTGCTCTGTCCAAATGCCCTTGGTAAATATTTTGATTCTATTTCTATAATTTTCCGCCCTAAAAAGAACAATTTTGCCGAAATTTCAGATTCTACGAGTGAACTGCGGATTTCCAAATTGAGTGATTGTAAATCCTCCAATTTATAAATTTTCACCCAGTTAACGTCCCTCAATTTTAAACCTAAAAAAACAGCATTGATTTTTTTGTTGATTAACGTTAAAATATTGCGAAACAATGAATAAGTGGTGTTTTCGATACGGTAAAATGAAACGTAATATCCCGCTTTAAAAGAGGGTACTAAAAACAATTCATCATAATCAAATTGACCATCGCCAGGTGTATAAACCACGTTTTCATTTTTTGCATTTCCGTAAAACGTGTGAAGTGCCTCCCCAATGCCCTTGTTGACAACATGCTCTATTAGCTTGGCCTCTGGTATGCTTGAAATGGTGGCTTTAATTAATGCCTGTGAACCATCGGAACTTCCATCATCAATAATCAATATTTCGAATGGCTGTCCTATTTTCACCATCACCGTATGCGCTTTTTGAATGGTAGTTGAAATATTTTCAACTTCGTTGTAACACAATATTCCTAACGACCAGCTACTCATGGATTCAATGATGGACTTCAAAGGTATTAAAATTTAACATATCGAGGAAATAGAAATCGTTTTTCTTTTTTTGGGGGGACAATCACTTTTTTGAAAATGGTTATCTTTGTAATCAAGAATCAACTTAAAGTCTGAATTATGGAAATTTTAAATAAAGAAACCCCTTATCACTGCTTGAAAAACGTTCAAGTAGGTCCCAATACCAAGATATTCCAGTTTGTAAACGCATATAATTGTGAAATAGGCGATGAAACCAAAGTTGGTGCTTTTGTAGAAATTCAAGGTGGTGTAAAAATCGGTAAAAGATGTAAAATTTCAAGTCACTCGTTTATTTGCGAAGGGGTAGAGATTGAGGATGGGGTTTTTGTGGGACATTCGGTGACGTTTATCAACGATCGATTTCCGAAGGCAGTAACTGAAACAGGTGAATTGAAAACTGCCGATGATTGGGTGATGGAAAAAACATTGATTCAAAAAGGTGCTTCTATTGGTTCTGGTTCCACCATCATGAGCAACCTTACAATTGGTGAAAATGCAGTCGTTGGTGCAGGTTCTGTTGTTACAAAGGACGTACCGGCGGGTGCCACCGTTATTGGAAATCCAGCGAGAATCTATGTAAAAAAATCTTAACCGTTTAAGAGTGTCCAACACATAAATTGTGTTTGATTCCATCTGTAATTAACACGGAATCTGATTGTCACATCAAGTAAGAAATTGGCTTCAATATAACCCATTTCTGAAAGTGAAAACGGCAGTATTTGCATGTGGTCCCTAAAATCTACCTCCTTTTTTCCATAAGCTTTGTAAATGGCTTCTTTTGAGCTCCAAATGGCTAATAAATATTCAATTTCATTTGTGTTTGGTACAAATGCTAACTCGTCTTCCCTGCAAAATTTATGTTTGATTTTGGTCAATTGAGGACGTACTGTTTCTATATCCACACCAATCTGTTTCGATGGATGTTCGCCCCAAAACAGCAACTGCTGGGTGTGACTGTAATTGATCTCTAATTGTTTGGGCACTAAATAGGGCTTCCCAAATTCGTCTTTCAATAATTCATGATTTGTGTAATATTTTCCAATGACTTCATCAACAGTGTGAGACTCTACATTGCGTTGACTATGTTTCATGCCAGTTTCTTCGTAAATTTGGGAAATCGAACGCATTTCGAACAATTTTAGTTTGGTACCTGAAATGCATTCCCATTGATCAATCAAAGACATGCCTACAAAGTTAAATGTTTCTCTGAATCGTACCTACTCGGGCCACAAACAATCTGTGTATTGTATGTGTTCCGATTCAGCAGAGGGATTTTACTCTGCAGGTTCTGATGGATTTGTAGTGCATTGGAAATCAAAGAGTCACGAAAATGGAGAGTTGTTTGCTCAAATTCCAGAGCCCATTTTCTGCTTGGCTTTTGTGCCAGAATTAGAAATGATTTTAGCAGGTACTCAATCTGGTAAATTATATTACCTGAAAAAAGGTTCTCAACCCATTGTTTTCGAGTTACATACCAAAAGCATTTTCGGTATTTACGTGGTTTCTATGGACCAAATTTATACGGTTGGTGGGGATGGTTTTTTACATCAAATAGATTGGTATCGGAGGAAATTGAATTCTATTCAATTGTCAGATAGGAGCTTACGTGTGGTTTTGTTTCGAAATCACGAATTGTTGGTTGCAGGAAGTTCGTCGGAAATTTTTAAACTTACATCGGATTTCCAATTGCTTCACTCATGGAAAGCTCATGGGAATAGCATTTTCGCCTTGACAGCAAATTCAAACTTTATCGTATCAGCGGGAAGGGATGCTAAAATAAAAGTTTGGAATAATGATCTTCAGCTCGAACATTCTATTGACGCTCACTGGTTTACCATTCATGGTCTTGCATTTTCAAACGATCATAGATTTTTAATTTCTTCCTCAATGGACAAGACCATCCGAATTTGGGATGCTCATTCGCTCAAATTGTTAAAAGTACTGGATCATTTGAAGTTCCAAGGACACAAAAGTTCGGTGAACGCGTGTTTGTGGTTAGACAATTCGTGTTTTGTTACTTGCTCCGACGACACCTCTATAAAGTGTTGGCAAATCTTATCTTAAATCCATTTTATTTCATGTAATTTTGTGGCACAATGCGCTTAGCTTTTGTCATTGCTTTATACTTTTTCTCACTAAAAGTGAATGCTGTTCCTTTTTATTTTGAGGGACAATCTGATTCTCTGAAATCGGATTCCACTGGTTTTCAAATTCCAACAGATAACCATCATTGTTACCGTTATATTTTCATGCAATCCGGAATAGGATTACCAAAAAAAACATTGTATTACCACAACTTTAATTTCTTCATGAACGATTTTCAATATGGTATTACTGATAATTTTACTTTGGCAGGTGGGTTGGTGGTTCCATTTTATACTTACATTTCACCAAAATACTCCTTGGAAGTTGCAAAAAATCAAAATTTGCTTTTGGGGGACATTGGCATCACGAGTATATTTCTTGGGGAGCAAAATAAAATGAGAGCAAATCTTGTATACGCTGGTTATTCATATGGTGATGATTTCAATCATTTCACCGTGTGCATGGGATATTTAAATGGTAGTTTTATGCCCAGCGGTAATCTGATGTATAATTTCGGTGGAAGTTTGAAATTAACCCCCACTGTTTACCTCATCGGAGAATGCTGGATCAATAGTGGTGACCAAGATATGAAAAATGTTTCTCAATGGGTGTTAGATGCAAATGGACAAAAAATGCTTCAAGACCCAACAGATCCATTGAATTCGCTTTACAAAGTGAAGCACAGCACTATCAGACTGAACAGAACCACCATTTTTGCGAATGTTCAACTGCGTTTGATTAGCAACAAAAATGACACCAAGAGCTGGTCTTTTGGTGTGGCATATTTTTCCAATTGGGGAGGAGATTATCAAGAACAACAAGCCACTGGAGATATCCGCAAACTTTCAAATTTCTTTGCATTGCCTTTGCCATCAATCAGTTTTACTCAAAAGATTGGAAAAGTAGAACCGCACATTCGATTCTAGTAGGGCTGTTCTAACTGTGAAATATCCCTCAAAATATCCTTCAAAAAACATATCTTTGCCGAATGATTTTGTCTGATGCTCGCATTTTAGAGGAAATGGAAAAAGGAACCATAGTGGTAAATCCTTACGATCGCTCTTGTTTAGGGAGCAATAGTTATGATGTACATTTGGGTAAATTTTTAGCCATTTACACTGATGAAGTTTTAGATGCAAAAAAGCACAATACAATAGAGCATTTTGAAATTCCTGAAGAAGGGTTTGTACTTCAACCCGATGTTTTCTATTTGGGTGTTACTGAAGAGTATACAGAAAGCCATGCACATGTTCCGTTTTTGGAAGGTAAAAGCAGCACAGGAAGATTGGGAATCGACATCCATGCCACCGCCGGAAAAGGAGATGTAGGATTTTGTGGCAACTGGACGCTTGAAATTTCAGTGAAAAAACCAGTGAGGGTTTATGCGGGAATGCCAATAGGGCAACTCATTTATTTCCCTGTAGACGGTGAAATATTGGTGCCGTATAATTCTAAAAAGAATGCGAAATACAGTGGTCAACCCAACCGCCCTGTTGAAAGCATGATGTGGAAAAACCAATTTTAAAAAAAAATCCTCCTACATCTCTGCAGGAGGAATAAACCAAATTAATAACTTATGAAATCTTAAGTATTAATGGTGCAAAGGTCTGTAAAAATCTGCGAAAATTGATGTTTTATTGCCCGAATTCAGATTAAAACTCCTTTTTATTCGGTGAATTATATCCTTGTGAACTCTCAATTTTATTGAGAATATCAAAAACCGCAGGACAAATTTCCGCGTTTTTGGCAGCCAAGTGAATATAGGTATGCATTTTACGGTGATTTGTATGTGGAAATTCTCGGCAAGCCTTTGGTCTATCTTCATAAACGCTGCAAAAATTATCTGACCCTAGAAAGGGGCATGGAGTTGACTTTAGCGCATAAATTCCATCGGTATCGAGAAAAAGATACTTCTCAATAAAAGCTCCCGGTTTCATTTTAAATACTTTACTCAAACGCTCAATATCTTTTTCAAAAAATTCTGGACTTGTTGTTTTACAGCAGTTGGCACAATTTAAACAATCAATTTTACCGAATGCTTCATCGTGGAATTCTTGAAAAATATCGTCTAAATTTTTAGGTGGCTTGGCTTTAATTTTAAGCAGCATTGCTTTCAAAGGTTTGCCCCATTGCTTGACTTTCAGTGGAAGCTGCGCAGGATTTATCATGAAGAATAAGTGTCGTACTTTCCTAACAGCTTCAGAAATACAGCGAAATCTTTCGGATATTCAGTTTCTATGAAAACGCGAGAACCATCTAAATCGTTAAATTCTAAACTCTTAGCATGGAGTGCGAATCTTTGAATTAAATCAGTGTCTTCCCCAGAAATTTTTCTTTTAATGGTACTTAACTTAGGAATTACACTTCTGTAAAGAACATCTCCTGCAATTTTTGCGTTTTGCGAAGCCAAATGTACTCTGATTTGATGAAGTCTGCCAGTTTTGGGTTCACATTCCATGAGTGTAAAATGTCGGAATAACTCTAAAGTATGGAATTTTGTTTGTGCTGGTTTCCCATTGATTTTATCAATTTTAATTTTTCCAATTTGCTCTGTGTTGATGGGTAAATCAACCCAAAGATCTTCAAATAATACCCTACCATCAATGATTGCATGGTACTTTTTTTGGACTGTTCGGTGCTCAAATTGGAGTGTTAGATGCTTAAATGCATCTAAATGTTTGGCTATCAGTAATGCACCAGACGTTTCTCTGTCGATTCTGTGACATAATATTGCTTCCGGCCAAAATCTGCGGCTCCAATCCATCACAGATTCAGCAGTGAATTTACCCCTTTCAGGCAATGATGGAACAAATGGTGGTTTGTTGATTACCAACCAGTCATCTGTTTCTTTAACGATTGTAATTTGATTTTTCTGGCTCATTCGTTTTTCAAACTTAAACGGATTCTTGTTAGGACCATTTTTGTTTGTTGAGGGAAGTCGCCTTCCATCATCCAATTGTAGTAGCTAGGTTCAGATTTTAGGATGGCCTTAACGGATTTTCCTCTATGTTTTCCAAAATTGAATACAATTTCACCGGTAGAATCTGTAATTAATCGTCCAGCTAAATCCGCTAAATTGTTTTGACCACTCATTTTATGCAATCCATCGATGTCGTGCGGAATATCTTCATATTTTTCCATTTGAGCCTTTAAAACCTGCCAAGTTGCAACAGTATCAGCCTCTGCTGAATGCGCGTTTTCTAGGTCTTGATTACAGTAAAACTTGAGTGCTGCCTTTAGGTTTCTTGGTTCCTTAAAATGGTAAATCCTTTGAGCATCAATAAATTTACGCTTGTCTACATCGAACTCAATTCCAGCCCTAAAAAACTCTTCAACCATCAGCGGAAAATCAAACTTATTCGAATTAAATCCTCCAAAATCACAATCTTTTAAAAATTGAAAAATTTCTGGAGCCAATTGCTTAAATGAAGGTTTATCGGCCACGTCTGCATCGTAAATGCCGTGCACATCACTGGCGCCTTTAGGAATAGGAATGCCAGGATTTACGCGGTAAGTACGAATTTCTTCTTGGCCATCGGGATTTACTTTTAGCATGCAAATTTCCACGATTCTATCGGCAGTTATACTGATACCAGTTGTTTCCAAATCGAAAACAACCAAAGGGCGTTTTAATTGAAGTTTCATTCTTGATTTTTGAGTAAGTCGGGACGTAATTTTTCTGTTCTTGATACAGATTGTTCAAAACGCCACTCATCGATTAATTTATGATTCCCACTGGTGAGCACCTGTGGAACTTGGATGTTTTTAAAAGTTTCGGGTCTTGTGTATAGGGGAGGAGCCAACAAATTGTCTTGAAATGAATCACTCAAAGCCGATTCTTCATTGCCAATAACACCTGGTATCAGCCTCACAATTGCATCTACTATGGCACAAGCAGCAATTTCACCACCACTGAGTACAAAATCTCCCAATGATATCTCTTTTGTTACATATAAGTCTCTAATTCGCTGATCTATGCCTTTATAATGACCACAGATGAAGAGTAAGTTATGACTCAGGGAAAGTTGATTGGCCAATGGTTGTTGGAACGTTTCGCCATCTGGAGTGAGATAAACAATGTCGTCATAATGGGTTGTGCTTTTTAAAAATTCGATGCAGTTCGATAAAGGTTCTGGCATGAGAACCATTCCAGCACCACCACCAAAAGGAGTATCGTCGATTTGTTTGTATTTCCCAATTCCAAAATCGTGGAGATTGTGAAAATTTATTTCCACAAGTCCTTTTGAAACAGCTCTTTTGGGGATACTATGAGAGAGAGGACTTTGGAGTAATTCTGGAACTGCGGAAATGATATCAATCTTCATATTCTTCTGGATTTGTGAGTCCTTCAGGAAGTGTCATTTGCAAAGTTCGTGAATCTTCATCTAAGTTGGTTATCCACTCTTCGATAAAAGGGATTAAAATTTCGCGATTTTCGCAAATCAGCACGAGCATATCGTGTCCGGGATAAGATTCTATTCCCTTGATATGTCCAATGTATTGGTTGTTTTGGTCGAAGAGTTGAAATTCATCAAGTGGGTTGTTGTTTGTTTCTTGATGATCCTCATGAAAGAGGATGGCAATGGGTTTCCCAACAAGCTCTAACGCTTGCATTTCGGTATCAACAAATTGTAGTTTAACAATTTGTTTGTTGGCATTGAGGGATTCAATAAGAAAGGGGACACCTTTTTGGTCGATGATGACAAAAAGGTAATCCCCCTCATTTAATTCGTCAAAAAAGATTGACTCAATTTGAATATTGAGATTCCCCTTAAATCCGTGTTTGGAAACGATTTTCCCAACAGTGGTAGTTTTCGGGGGGAAGATCATTATTATTCTGCAGATGTCTCTTCCGCTGCTGATTCTTCAGCAGTTTCAGTTGTTTCAGTAGCATCAGCTGCAGTTTCTGCTGCTTCTTCTGTTACTTCTTCAGTTGCTTCTACTACAGTGTTTTTTGCTTCGATTTTCGCAGCGATACTTTCCTTACGTTTCGTTTCAGCTTTCATCTCTGCAGCTTTCTTTTGAGACGCAGCATCTGCTAAGTTTGATTTCTTAGCGTTGATTTTCGCATCTTTTTCAGCCATCCAAGTCGCAAACTTTTTGTCTGCTTCCTCTTGTGAAATTGCGCCTTTACGAACACCTACTTGCAAATGCTTCTTGTAAGCAGCACCTTTGTACGATAAAATCGCACGTGCAGTGTCGGTTGGTTCAGCTCCGTTCAATAACCATTGAGCGGCTTTGTTAACATCTAAATCAATTGTAGCTGGGTTGGTGATAGGGTTGTAAGTACCGATTTTCTCGATAAAACGGCCATCCCTCGGAGCACGCGAATCCGCCACCACAATGTGATAGAAAGCACGTTTTTTTCTTCCGTGTCTTTGCAATCTAATCTTTGTTGCCATTTGTTTTTTCTTTAAATTTTGTTATGTTAAAATTGCCCATTTCTCCAAAATGGGACGGCAAATATAATGAATTTCTATCAATTATAAAATAGTTTCTTTATTTATATCTTGCTTCAATTACGAAAGAAATCAATCATTCAATCAATTCTCTTTTACTGAAATACCAAAATTTGGGTATATTACACCTTCTTTCTTGTAGTAATATCGTGTGACAAAATAACATCGATTTCATTGTGAAGACAAATAGTATCCAAATATCTCTTTCTCAACCAATTAAAGTGGTCATCTGCGACGATCATCAGGTGGTTTTGCATGGGCTAAGCATGATTTTGTCTGAAGATGCGGGATTTCAAATCGTAGGACTATTTCAAAATGGGAATTTATTGAAGCAGTTTCTTTCTATTCCTACCAATGAGGTGGATTATGTGATCATCGATGCCCAATTACAATCTGAAAATGGTTTTGAAATTGCACAAAATATCCTAGAACGCCAATCATGTAAAATCATCTTGTTTTCTTCGTTTGTTGACTCTTACATGATTCTGAGAGCAAAAAAAATTGGATTTTTTGCCTGCGTTTCAAAAGAAATTCAATCCACCGATTTTATTCAGTTGCTAAAATATCCCTCAAAAGAATTTGTAAGCTACCCAGATATCAGGCAACTCAACAATGCATCCAAAGCCGAAGAAGTGATTTCTGCATTCTCTTTGCTAACCAAACGGGAAATAGAAGTTGTTAAAATTTTGGTCATGGGAAAGTCCTCCCGCGACAGTGCCGACACACTTAATATCAGTACATACACACTCGAAACGCATAAAAAGAATATTTTCCGTAAACTTGAAATCAATTCTATTGGAGAATTGATACACCTCGCCCATGAATTTAAACTGGTTCCATAATTTTACCAGGTTGACAAAACCGCCATTTTTGATTTGGGTTTTATTCCTGTTGTCGTCAACTTTCAACTGTGTTGAACTCAAGGCATTTAAGGGCGAAATTTTAAAGGAAGTAGATTATTACAGCTTTAGAAATTCTATTGATGTGTATCAATTTGACTCACTTTATCGGAATCATAAATTAAAATCCAAAAGCAATTTAGGTCTCAAAGACAGGGAAAGATGGTTTTTGTATGAATTTCAATATAATGGAAATCCAAAAGACATCGTTATTGAAATACCAGAAACATTGGTAGACGATGTTGTTGGTTACATGGTAAATCCATCCGGGAAAATTGAGTACTTCCTCAAGGCTGGTGATGAAGGCAAACTTTCACAGAAAAAATTAAAAATTAGAACTCCTGCAGGATTTTATCGGTTAGATCAAAAAGGGAAATACACCATTTATGTGAAGTATTGGCGAAATGGTTCTTTTCCACACATGATCCTGAAGATATTCGATCTCGATGAGTTTATTCCATATTATTCAAATTTGGAATTTAACTTCGGATTTATTTATGGTATTTTTTTCTTGTATTTTGCCTTTACGCTTTACCTAGGTATTGCAAATGGCAACAAACAGTTTCTTCTGTTCTCACTTTGGATCCTGAGTAATATCAGTTTCTTTGTCATTACGGCAGGGCATTATAAGTACTTTTTTTACCCAGAATTATTGAATTTTAATAATAAATTAAGACTGGTTCTGGTGTTTACTTCGGCATATTTTCTCATCGATTTTACTTTGGAGTTTCTCAACTTTCGAAAAGAACTTGGGTGGCTCGATAAATTTAACAAATGGGTGATTCTGTTGATTGGGCTGTTTTTTGGATACTTGTTTGTCTTTCCTGAAAATCCAATCGAAAAATCGCAAAATATTACCATCATTTTTATCCAATCATTGTTTTTAGTCATTGTATTGCTTGTTTTGTCGATTCCCATTTTCCATTACCGCAAAACCAAAAAAATATCTTTTCTATATTTTGTGATCTTATTTAATGCTTCAAATGGATTGATGTTTCTATTTTTTGCCATATCAAATAATCCAATTGATTACAACACCTTAATGTTTTATTTACTCATTTTGCCCTTCTTGGAAATTACCGCAATTGCAGTGGGTATTACCCAAAGAATTCGTCAGAATGATGCGGAACAACGAAGCTTGCTCAGTCATAATTTAAATCTTCAACTCAAAGCCAATCAGGTTCAAACGGAAGCTGTAGAATCGGAACGAAAACGTATTTCTACCGAGCTTCACGACGATATTCTTAACAGACTTTCTATGTTGCTGATGCTCAATAGAGCTGGGAAAATAGATAGCCTATCTATTGATGAGTCTCTCTCTGAAATCAATAATGATATTCGAAGCTACGCTTACAGATTATATCCACCTTGGATTGAGGATTTGGATTTCTTTTCCATGGTAAAACGTGAGCTGGACGCACTTTCTCAAGCTTTGGATATCCAAATCTCATATAACTTTTTTGATGTTCAGTTTGAATTTACTTCTTTACAGAAGATCAATACATTCCGAATCATGCAAGAATTTGTGCTCAATTCCAAAAAACACGGATTGGCAACCAACGTAAACATTGATATCTATCAAAGAGAAGATTCTATTATTTTATATTTAGAAGATAATGGAATTGGATTTGATGCCGATGAGGTTACAAAAGGTATTGGCATGAAAAGTGTTGTTTCCCGTGTCAATGTTTTAGGTGGTCAAATTGAGGTCAGCTCTAAGCCTGGTACCTCAGTGTCTTGGATGATCGCCTTTCCAATGGTTCTCCGGAATAATTAAAAAGAGTGTTGCATTTACTGCATAAAAAAGTTTCTAAATGATTCTCATTTTTGCAAATTTCAATACAAGTACCTTCGTTCCAATTTGATCAAAATTGACTTTGGCTTTCCTGTTTTGCCCTTCACCTTCTAATTCTGTAACAACACCCTTCCCAAATCGTTGGTGTTGTACTTGGTCGCCCACCTGGATATTGGTGATATCTCCCGGAACAAAATTTGGATCCTCTGGAGGTAGCGGGGTACTTGCTTTGGGCGTGTTAAAAATACTTCTATTGACCGTAGGTTTGTTCGCTAGGACCACATTTTCATCTTCCGAATTTCTTTGGTAAACACTTTTCTTGCTAAATGACGCCAAACTCATGTCCAAATATTTGGCATCTATTTCCTGGATAAATCTACTTGGTTCACATGGAATTAAACTGCCATATTTGAAACGGCTGGTTGCAAAACTCAAGTATAATTTCTTTTCGGCGCGGGTAACGGCAACATAAAATAATCGACGTTCTTCTTCAAGTTCTTGACGGTTCATCAACGCCATTTGTGACGGAAATAAGTTCTCTTCCATCCCAACTAAGTGAACAATTGGGAATTCCAATCCCTTACTGGCATGTATGGTCATCAAAGAAACACAATCTCTGTCGGGATCTTTGTCTTTTTGATCGTCGGTGTATAGTGCAACTTCTTCTAAAAAGTTTGCCAAGATTTTCTCCTTCTCACTTTCATCATCTTCAACAAACTCCTGAATACCGTTTAGTAACTCTGTGATGTTTTCATACCTTGAAATTCCCTCAACAGACTTGTCTTCAAATAACGTTCTCATAAGTCCCGTCTGTTTTGCAACGTGCGTGGCGAGTTCATAGGCATTTGCCGACTCTGTCATGGTCATAAAACTTTGAATCATCATGCCAAAGTTTTCAATTTTAGGACCACCGTTTCCAATTTCGGGGTAGTTTCTAATGTTCTTAATGACATTCCAAAGTCCAACATTCTGAGAACCTGCAATGTAAATCAAACGGTTCAAAGTGGTATCTCCAATTCCTCTTGCAGGATAATTGATGATACGCTTGAGGGCTTCTTCATCGTTTGGATTGATTACAAATCGAAGATAGGAGAGAAGGTCTTTTACTTCTTTTCTTTGATAGAAGCTGGTTCCACCATAAATTCGATAGTCAATATTTTGACGCCTCAAAGCTTCTTCCAAAGCCCTACTTTGTGCATTGGTTCTGTATAAAATTGCGAAAGCTTTGTTGGGTAAATGTTCGTTTTTTTTGTCTTCGAAAATAAATTCAGCCACTTTCTTTCCTTCATCGCTGTCGGATGCATTTCTAATGACTTTGATTTTATCGCCTTCTTCATTGGCTGTCCAAACTTCTTTTTCGAGCTGTTTTTTATTGTTTTTGATCACACTTGAAGCAGCATTCACAATATTTTTTGTGCTTCGGTAATTTTGTTCGAGTTTATATGTGGCAACTTCTGGGTAATCTCTTTCAAAATTGAGAATGTTTTGAATGTTTGCCCCCCTGAATGCATAGATACTCTGTGCGTCGTCGCCTACAACACATATATTTTGATTAACCGCGGCCAATTTCTTGGTAATCATATACTGCACGTGGTTGGTGTCTTGATACTCATCTACCAAAATATATTTGAATTTGTGTTGCCACTTATTCAATACATCAATATGAAGTTTGAACAATAAATGGGTATTGACCAAAATATCGTCAAAATCCATGGCTCCAGCTTTAAAACACCTTTGGGTATATGCCAAGAAGATTTCCGCAAACTTTGATCGATTTGCAGCCTTGTCTTGATTGATTAACTCCTCGTTTTGAAAATAATCGTTCGCAGAAATTAAATTGTTTTTCGCCATGGATATCCTGCCTAAAACTAGGTTGGGCTTGTACACTTTATCGTCGATATTCAGTTCCTTTAAAATGGTTTTAATCAAGCTCTTGCTATCGTCGCTATCGTAAATGGTGAAATTAGAGGGATATCCCAATCGGTCGGCTTCCTGCCTTAAAATTCTTGCGAAAATACTGTGAAAGGTTCCCATCCAGAGATTTCTGGCATTGTTACCAACAATTTTCTCAATACGATTGCGCATCTCTTTAGCCGCTTTGTTGGTAAAGGTGAGCGACAAAACATTGAATGGATCAATGCCTTTGTGTATGATATTTGCAATTCTGAAAGTGAGAACCCTGGTTTTTCCCGAACCCGCTCCAGCAATGATCATCACTGGTCCTTCCGTATGCAAAACAGCTTGAAGTTGAGGTGGATTTAGGTTGTCTAAAAAAGGAGGGATATCTTGATTGTCAGAGAGGTTGGACCAATTCATATATCCTACAAAATTAGGCTTTAATCTGTCCCTCCACAAAAAAATAACGCATCAATTATTCTCAAAAATGCGATTAATTTTCAACAATAAATTATTGAGGGACATTCTCGCTTAGGGAAAGGGTAAATGTGAATACAGAACCCGCACCCTCGGTGCTCATGACATGGATAGATTCATTATGTGCCTCGATGATGTGCTTGCAAATGCTCAATCCTAGTCCGCTGCCACCACTTTCTCTATTTCGATGCTTATCAACTCGGTAGAAACGCTCGAAAACACGTCCAACTTGCTGTGCTGGTATACCGATGCCATTGTCGGCAACCTCTACAATGATTTTTCGCCCAGTATTGCTTATTTTAATGTTCGTGGTTCCTCCCGGATTGCCATATTTGATGGAATTATAGACTAAATTAACTAAAACTTGACGGATTCTGCTTTTGTCGGCTTCTACAAATGCAGCATCAGATTTGGCATGACAGTTAAGTTGAATATTCTTTTCTTTTGCTTGTATCTCCAATTCTTCAATGACTTCAATGACCATCTCATGAATGTCAAATGGTTCCATATTCAATTGAAGAAATCCGCTCTCGTACTTTGTAATGGTATCTAAATCACTCACAATTTGTCCTAAGCGGTCTGCATTTTTGTATGCTTTTTTGAGAAATAATTCACGGGTTTCTTGATCCATTTCCGGTTCGTCGAGAACCGATTCTATGTAACCTTGAATTGAAAAGAGTGGCGTTTTGAGTTCATGTGCCACATTTCCAATGTAATCTCGTCGGTAAGTTTCCAATTGTTGGAGTTTGAGCATTTCAGCCTTCCTCGATTTAAATAATTCCCTAAAAGCGTCTTCAATGTCTTTGGCTTTGCTGTTTTTAACTTGAAAGGTTTCGTTTTTTTCAATGTATATCAGCCTTTCCAAGTTGTTCAAAACACGCTTTTTTCGCCTAAACCATAAATAACTCGATATTGCAATGCCCGCACTCGCCGAAATGAGCAGCAGGATGATGATCCACCAAAATTGTTCAGGGGTAAAATGTATCACATTCAAGATACACAAATATAGCAGAATGTATGCTCATTCGCAAATCATCTCTTTGTTAATTCATTCAGTTTATTCTGCCTTTTTATGTATCTTCGCGCCACTTTCTATGAGCGATTCAAATCTCTTCGATAAAATTATTTCACATGCTAAAGAATACGGTTTTGTGTTCCCAAGCAGCGACATTTATGGCGGGCTAGCCGCCGTTTACGACTATGGTCAAAATGGGGTGGAACTGCGTAACAATCTCCGCCAATATTGGTATTTGTCGATGACCCGACTCAACCAAAACATCGTTGGGTTGGATTCTGCCATTTTCATGCACCCAAAAGTATGGAAAGCTAGCGGTCATGTTGATGGTTTCAACGATCCAATGATTGATAACAAAGACAGCAAGAAAAGATATCGTGCGGATGTGCTAATTGAAGAGCACCAAGAAAAAATTAGACAGAAAATTGAAAAGGAGATCGACAAAGCAGCGAAGCGCTTTGGCGATTCATTCGATGCAACCATGTACCGAAATACCAATCCAAGGGTGGTTGAATATCAACAAAAAATTGACCATATGGACAATATTTTAAGAGAAGGTTTGGAATCTGGTAATTTGGGAATGATCAAACAACTCATTGAAGATGAGGGAATTGTTTGTCCAATCAGCGGTTCTAAAAACTGGACCGATGTGCGTCAATTTAATTTGATGTATTCTACGCAAATGAATGCGCTAGACGGTGGTGACGATCAATTGTATTTGCGTCCAGAAACAGCGCAGGGAATCTTTGTCAATTTTTTGAATGTACAAAAGACAGGCAGAATGAAATTGCCTTTCGGTATTGCTCAAACGGGTAAAGCGTTTAGAAATGAAATCGTTGCACGTCAGTTCATCATGCGAATGAAAGAATTTGAACAAATGGAAATGCAGTTTTTCTGCAAGCCAGGCACCGAATTGCAATGGTATGAATTTTGGAAAGAAGCCCGTTTGCGTTGGCACAAATCTTTGGGAACTCCAGATTCAAAATACCGTTATCACGACCATGTAAAATTGGCCCATTATGCCAATGCTGCTGTAGACATAGAATTCGATTTCCCTTTTGGATTCAAAGAAGTTGAGGGAATTCACTCACGTACCGATTTTGACCTTGGAAAGCACGAAGAATTTAGCGGTAAAAAATTGAGATATTTCGACCCTGAAACTAACGAGAGTTATATTCCGTACGTGGTTGAAACAAGTATTGGTCTCGACCGTTTGTTCTTATTGACCATGTGCCAAGCCTTCCACGAGGAGGAAGTTGATGGCGATACCCGTACTGTTTTAAAATTACATCCTGCCATTGCACCGGTGAAATGCGCCATTTTGCCTTTGGTGAAAAAAGATGGTTTGCCAGAATTGGCTGAGAAAATTTACAACGATTTGCGCTTCGATTTTAATGTTTACATTGAAGACAAAGACAGCATTGGAAAGCGTTACCGACGCATGGATGCTATTGGAACTCCATTTTGCATTACTGTAGATCACGAGAGTTTAACCAATGGAGATGTGACCATTCGTCATAGAGACACCATGCAACAAACCCGCATTAAAATTGAAGATATTGCGAATTTGTTGGCCAAAGAAACCGGAATGAACCAATTATTGAAAACCCTGTCATGAAAAATTCTATAGAAAATATTTCCCTCGCCGGAGAAAAAGTTCTCTTACGTGTTGATTTTAACGTTCCATTGAACGCCGATTTTCAAATTACCGACGATTCAAGAATGCGCGCTGCAGTTCCAACCATTCAAAAGATTTTGGGGGACGGTGGCTCTGTAATTATTATGAGTCATTTGGGCCGACCAAAAGAAGGTCCAGAAGATAAATTTTCATTGAAACACATTGTAGGTCATTTAAGCCAATTGCTGAATTTATCTGTAGATTTTGCCGATGATTGTATTGGTGCTCAAGCGACAGAAAAAGCAAGTGCTTTAACAGCAGGACAAGTGTTGATGCTTGAAAATTTGAGATTTTATAAAGAAGAAACCAAAGGCGATCGAGCTTTCACAGAAAAATTGGCAAGCTTGGGAACATTTTACGTAAATGATGCTTTCGGAACAGCTCACCGTGCCCATGCCTCTACCGCAATTATCGCAGAGTTTTTCCCAGGTAAAAAAGCATTCGGATATGTTATGGCAAAGGAAGTTGCCAACGCAATCAAAGTAATGGCAAACCCTGAAAGACCGTTTACTGCAATTGTAGGGGGTGCCAAAGTTTCGGATAAAATTTTAATCGTTGAAAATTTATTGAATATTGCCAACAACATCATCATTGGTGGTGGTATGGCTTATACTTTTTTCAAGGCTCAAGGTGGCATAATTGGAAATTCTTTGTGTGAAGATGAAAGATTGGATACCTGCCTAGAAATCCTTCAAAAAGCAAAAGAAAAAGGGGTGAATATTTACCTGCCAATGGATTCAACCATTGCCGATAAATTTGCCGCCGATGCAACCACCACAAATTGCGAAAGCAATGGAATTCCGAGTGGTTGGATGGGATTGGACATTGGAAAAAAAGCCAGTGCCGATTTTAAAGAAGTGGTGTTGAAAAGCAAAACGATTCTTTGGAATGGCCCAATGGGGGTATTTGAAATGGATGCGTTTGCCAATGGTACAAAAACCATAGCAGAAGCAGTTGCTGAAGCAACCAATAATGGTGCTTTTAGTTTAATTGGAGGCGGTGATAGCGCTGCAGCAGTTTATAAATTTGGTTTCGAAAATCAAGTGAGTTACGTGAGTACCGGGGGTGGTGCATTGCTCGAATACTTTGAAGGAAAAGAACTTCCTGGAATTGCAGCAATTAACGCGTAATTAAACTTTCTCTCTCTGAAGCAGTTAAATCACTGCAATTTTGATAAAAAGATTTCATGATGGTCCACAGAGGTTCTGTGGACTTCGTGTTTTTAAGCAAAAATTGCTTGTCCTCTTGAATGTGTGCTTTCATTCCCAGAATACTTGGAGTATTGGATTCGAAGCTAAAACGTAAAAATCGGATTTCTACATTGTTGGGGGACAGCGAAACGCTCTGGTTTAGATGGGAATATGCAATTTTTGCATATTTCACTTTGGTTGACACCCAAGTCGCATTTTTTGCTTCAAACGCCTGTGAGGTAGCAAAGAAGGCCTTGGCTGTAGCATCAGTATTTTTAAAACTCTCAGTTAAATTTTTTAAGGTTGAAACATGTGATTCACTGGTTATTGCTTTCTGATATGTTTGGCGAATCAGAGAGTAATTGGGGGTATTTGTGAAAAATGAAACAATAGAAAAAATCCAAAGCATAAAAGTTAAACAAAAGAAGGGGGGATTTGGTTTTGAATTTTGAAAAAATTACAACCAACGTTTTCTTCTAAAGAAATACAATGTGCTCAAAGAGGATATAATCATCAACCCAATGGCAAAATTAAAACCATATCGCCATTTGTACTCTTGGGTAAATTCAAAATTCATTCCGTATATGCTCGCAATTAAAGTTGGAGGCATGAAAATAACACTTGCAACGGTAAAAATCTTGATGATTTTATTTTGCTCAATGTTAATCAAACCCATAAATGTATTTTGTAGATATTCCAATCGTTCAAAATTGAAACTGGTATGGTCGATGAGGGAATTGATGTCTTTGATCACAATTCTCAAACGTTCGTAATCTTCACCTTCAAATTCTTTGCTTTTCAAAATGGCGGAGAGTACTCGCTGTTTATCGACAGCATTTTGGCGAAGTTCCATGGTAAGTTCTTGAACGCGGTTGATGTTCAAAATTAGTTCTTCGTCTGGATCTCTATCGAAGGTCATTTCTTTGGAAAGACCTGAAACTTGGCGCGCTAAGTTTTCCAGGATATCGGCATCATTGTCGACCCCCATTTCTAGCAATGTAGCCATGATTTGTTTACCGCTATGGAAAAATCTTCCTGCGCCTTTAATTTTCTTTACACAATCAGAAAATGCGGTTAAATCTGAATCTCTGTAGGTAAATAGAATTTCATCTTGAAGAATGAATGAAACTGCATTAGAGAGGAATTGAGTTCCGTCTGTGCTTAATTGAAGAAAGTTGCTGTTGGCAATAATTTCATCATCGGTTTCGAAGTAACGAGAGGAACTTTCAATTTCTAATTGCTCTTGTCGAGATTGGAATTTGAATTCAAAATGTGCCTCTACATCTTTGATTTCAGCAGCTGTAGGATCTTGTAAATCAATCCATACCAAGTCTTCCATTGTCTCTATTTGAGACAAGTTCTGCACCTTGTGCACGCGATTTTGCCGTTTGAAATAAACGCGTAACATTGCTGAAAATATAACTTGGAGGCTCTACGTCCATGGTTTTGGTGCCGCAAAGATACGGTTTAATTGTAAGATTCGGAAGTTTTAAATTAGGGGTAAGGAGGTTAGTAAGATTAATCTTTCTTCATTTCCATCATCAACGTGTTGGCACCGGCTGTTACAATTTTCTTCGAAGGTTCATTCTCCCTGAAAGTAAAGTTTACCAAATTGTTGGTTTCGCTGATGATATTGACAGGGGTTGCCTTGAATTTGGTTTCTCCCATCGGTACAAAAACATAATGAATGTTGTCTACGCGAACCACCGACTCCGCGTTCACTTGATAGGAAGAGCCCAAATGTCCCTCAAAATCAATGTTTAAAAACATTCCAGAATAGATTTCAGGATATTGCTTGGCAAAATGACAATGAATTTCAGTTGAACGGTTTTCACCGATATGTTTGTTGATTTGCAACACGGTAGCGTTGTATTTTATTGATGGATTCTCATTTGAATAAGCCACCACTTTTTTTCCGATGTTGAAATCTTGGATGTTCTTTTCATAAACCGTGATCACCAAATGCATATCAGCGCTGTTTATCAACTCAGCCAAATCATCGCTAGGGGTGAAGTACTTGCCCATTTTTGCGTTCACGCTCGATACAAACCCATCAAAAGGTGCAACTATATTGATGGTTTTTTTGATGCTCTTTGCGTTTAAATTACTCGGATTAATTCCCAATAATAGCAGTTTTTCCGACAATGCATTGAGCAAAATCTCTTTCGAATCAACCAGCAAGGTGGCTTCTTGAAGCGATTTTTCATTGGTCGATTGATTTTTAAATGCTGTTTTTTGACGGTTCAATTCCTGTTCTGCAAATGCCAACTCCGATTTGGTTTGCAAATATTCTTGTTGGATTTGAATGAATTGAACATCCTCCGCTACCGCCAAAACTTGTCCTTTTTTAAAGGTTAAGCCGGGAAGTAAAATGGTCGACTTCAAATAACCGCCCAAAGGAATATGTAAAATAGCCAAATTTTGAGGTGGAACCTCCACTTTTCCAGTTGCCTTGTGAAGCGTACTTCCAGCTCCCACTTTTAAATCACCCACCACAATTTGAGCATTTTTAAATGCTTCCGCCGATAATTCAATTTCGTTGGTTAACGATTCTGCCGCTGCACTTGCTGCGTTTTCTTGCTTGTGCGAGCAAGCACTGATGGCAAATATGCCTATGATTCCGATTAGGTTGATGGTTTTATTTTTCATGATATTGATTGAGGTTTAAGATAGATTTTTGATATTGAAATTGTAAATCGAGCAATGTCAGTTGAATGTCGAGCGACTGCTCCTGCAATCGGCTCCATTCAATCAAATTGATTTCTCCATTCTTTAATTGTTTTTCTGCAATGGTTTGATATTGAATGATTTGATCTTGATACTCTGGCTTTTTTGTTGCATACACTTCTTGGATGTTCTTTAGCTGCTGAATGGCCGATGCACGCTGGCTGTTGAAATTTTCCTTCTCCATTTCCAACCGTTTTTTTGAAATGTCGTGCTCAATCGCTGCCATGCCAATTTTTTGATTTTGGCCAGCAAAAAATATAGGTAGCGACATCGACAATTGGGCACTGTGGAATCGATTTCCTGTGTTAAAAAATTGCTCGTTTCCATAAATATTCTGATATCCAGCGAAACTTTGATTGGTATATCCCAATGAAAATTTTGGCAATCTCTTTAATCTTTCTATTTCCAATTGCTTGGCCGAAAGTTCCACATTCAAACTTTGTTTGATGACCTCTAAATTGCCAATTGGTTGGTAATTTTTCAAGGTTGAGATGGTGTTGTTGGAAAATGAATCAA
Organism: uncultured Rhizobium sp.; assembly: GCA_964645755.1. Lineage (GTDB taxonomy): Bacteria > Bacteroidota > Bacteroidia > NS11-12g > UBA955 > VMCP01. The sequence goes on along the minus strand of CAZYBT010000019.1, from coordinate 9,760 downwards.
GAAGTTTGAATTCTTGGTTGATTCGTGTGAGCAATTTTAAATTGGTTTTGGCTTGAATCATTTCATTTTTCACCAATTCTTGCTGTAAAACAATTCTGTTTTTCTGTAATTCTATGGACCACAATTCATTGCCGCTGCTCAATCCGATTTTAATGCGGGTTTGAGTTTTGTCGATTTCAATCTGAATCAACTTTTCCAGATTCTCCAATATACGCTTTTTTTCTGACAAATACAAGTGAATCAAATAGAGTTCTTGTACCGCGTAAATAAGCTGTTTGGTGGTGATTTCTATCTGATTTTTTTGAATTTCAACTTGCTGTTGTCCAAATTTTCTGAGTTTTACTTGAACCAACGGGTTGCCAATGCTCTGTTGAATTGCGTATTGATTGTCGCGGTAATAACTGTTAATTTGACCATAATTGGCGTTTAGTTGCGTTTCTCCCAAAATTCCATTTTGCTTGATTCCCAAATGTTGGTAATTGAGCAATTGTTTTTCAATTTTGAGGGACAAATTATTTTGTAATGCAGAATCAACCGCTTGACTCATCGATAATCCAGTTTGTGCATTCAAATTCCCAATACCCAAAAGTCCGATGGAAATGATGGTTGCAGCATGATGGTGTTTCACTTTTTTTCTCTTTTCAAAAATGATGTACAATAAGGGTAAAATCAGTAATGTAAGCATGGTTGCAACCAAAAGTCCCCCAATGACAACTGTTGCCAGAGGTTTTTGAACCTCTGCTCCAGAACCACTCGAAAGAGCCATTGGAAGGAATCCCAAAGAAGCCACCAATGCGGTAATCAATACTGGTCTTAATCGGGTTCTTGCACCTTCCAAGACGATGTCTTCTATTGAAGCTGTTGAATTTTCTCTCAGTCTGTTAAATTCTGCAATTAAAACAATGCCGTTTAATACAGCCACACCAAACAATGCAATAAATCCTATACCTGCACTGATGCTGAAAGGCATGTCCCTCAAAAACAAAGCCATCAAACCACCCATTGCCGAGAGTGGAATTGCGGTGTAAATGAGCAATCCTTGTTTCACCGAATGAAAGGCGAAAAACAAGAGCCCAAAAATGAGAAATAAAGCTATTGGAACTGCAATTGAGAGTCTGGATTTGGCTTTTTCCAAATTTTCAAATGATCCACCATAGGTGATATAATAACCTGGCGGTAATTTGATGCTTTTTTGAATTTTGTTTTGCAATTCTTTAACCACGGTTTGAACATCATTCCCTGCAATGTTAAACCCAACAATGATGCGTCGTTTTGCATCTTCACGTTGAATTTGGTTAACCCCATCAAACGATTCAATTTTGGCAATCAAATTCAGGGGAATACGCTTGTTATTTCCTACAGGGACAAGTAAATTTTCTAGCGCTTCGATTGAATTTTTGTCTGAATTGGCAATTCTCACCACCATGTCGAAACGCTTTTCTCCTTCAAAAACTTGTCCCGTTACCTCACCGGCAAAGGTGGCATTGATAATGCGGTTGATTTCTGTAATGTTACCTTGGTATTGAGCCAATAAATCGCGGTTAAATTTGACCACCAGTTGCGGCATGCCTTGTGTTGCTTCAACATAAACGTCGGTAGCTCCATCTACTTTGTGTGATATTTCGCCCAACAATTCGGCGTATTTTGACAAAGTATCCAAATCTTCTCCGAAAATTTTGCAAACTACATCTTGTTTTGCACCTGTCATCAATTCATTGAATCTCATTTGTACAGGGTATTGGAATCCTGTCGATAATCCTGGAACCGCTGCAATTTTAGCTTGCATTTTTTCGGCAAGTTCGTCAAAGGTTTTGGCAGATGTCCATTCAGATTTGTCTTTTAAAATAATCATCATATCTGCTGCTTCAATGGGCATTGGGTCGGTTGGAATTTCACCGCTACCGATTTTGGTAACCACTTTTTCTACCTCTGGAAATTCTTTTTTCAATATTCCTGCTGCCTTTTGAGTGCTTTCGAGGGTTGTATTGAGGTTGCTTCCAATCATCACCCGGCTTTCAACAGCAAAATCACCTTCTTCAAGTGTGGGAATAAATTCACCACCCAAGGTTGATCCTAAAAAAACTGAAATAACAAACAATCCCAATGTGCTTCCGATGGCAATTTTTCTGTTCTTGAAAATCCATAGAAGAATTTTGTGGTAAAAGTTCTGTAATTTTCTAAAAGTTCTTTCGGTGATGTTGTCTTCTGAGGGACTTGTGTTTTTGAATATCACCGAACTCATCATTGGAATGTAAGTCAGAGACAAAATAAAAGCACCAAGGAGTGCAAATGCCACGGTTTGAGCCATTGGTTTGAACATTTTTCCCTCAATTCCTTCAAGTGAGAAAATCGGAAGATACACCACCAAAATGATGATTTGTCCGAAAACTGCGCTGTTCATCATTTTGCCGGCGCTGTCTCCAACGATTTGATTGATTTTGTTTGGGTCGTGTTTTCGTTTCATGATTTGATGGAGAACGGCTTCAACAATAATTACTGCACCATCCACAATCAAACCGAAATCCAAAGCGCCTAGACTCATTAAATTTCCGCTGACACCGAATAAGTTCATCATGATAATGGCAAAAAGCATGGCTAAAGGAATGACTGAGGCAACCAAAAGTCCTGCCCTGAAATTTCCCAGTATCAATACCAATACAAAAATGACAATGATGGCACCTTCTGTGAGGTTTTTACTCACCGTAGATATAGCGTTGTTCACCATTTTGGTACGATCCAAGAAAGGTTCAATTTCAATTCCTTCCGGAAGGGTTTGTTTGATTCGTTCAATTCTTTCTTTTACGGCTGCAATGACTTCTCTGCTGTTTTCGCCCTTTAGCATCATCACAATAGCTCCAGCTACTTCTCCTTGGTCGTTGTAGGCCATTGCTCCATAGCGATTTGCATTGCCAAGTTGTACTTCAGCAACGTCTCTGATATAAATGGGTTTTGAATGTGATGCACTGTTTAAACAGATGTTTTGAATGTCTTCTATTGACCCAACCAAACCCTCTGTTCGAATAAAATGCACACGGTTCGATTTTTCGATATAAGATCCGCCTGTATTTTGATTGTTTTGCTCAACGGCCGATAAAACATCGGCAACGCTTAAATTTAAGGCTGTTAGTTTTGAGGGATTTACAGCAATTTCATACTGTTTTACTTTTCCACCAAAACTACTGACATCTGCAACTCCTTTTACACCAAGCAATTGACGGCGTACGATCCAATCTTGTATGGTTCTTAATTCGGTTGTATTGTATTTAGATTCATATCCTTTTTTTGGTTTTACCACATACTGATAAATTTCACCCAATCCAGTTGTAACAGGAGCCAAAAAAGGAGTTCCTAGTCCTGGAGGGATATTTTGTTGTGCTTGAATGAGCCTTTCTGCCACTTGTTGACGTGCCCAATAAATGTCAACATCATCGTGGAACACGATGGTAACCAAACTCAATCCAAAACGCGAGAAACTTCGAATTTCGTGCAAACCTGGGATGTTGTTGTTGGCTTGTTCTATAGGAAATGTTATGAGTCTTTCTACATCAGGGGCTCCCAATGATGAAGATGTGGTGATGATTTGAACTTGATTGTTGGTGATGTCGGGAACCGCATCAATGGGAAGTTTGAATACTTCAATGAGCCCATAAATAATGAGTCCCAAAGTGAAAATTCCCACAATCAATTTGTTTTTAATGGATGAATTAATAATTTTTTGTAACATGAATGTTTGCTTAACGTGCAGTGCACAGATTTTTGTTTATTTGAATAAATAGGGTAAAATGTCCCTCAAAAAAAATGAAAGGGAAGTCCGATAAAACCTCAAAAAGGTTACTTAGGCTACAGATTTTGGGGGTTGCCAAACACCAGAAGGCTCACCGAGAGACAGTGAACTTAAATGGATGGGCATAATTTTTTCTAAAATTTCTTCCGATAGGGGCAATTGTTCCCAAGTTGCGGTATTCATGTAATGAAACCCAATCATCAAAGGATGATTTTCATCTTTGAACGGAAGTTTTTTATGGAGGTTATCTGACTGATCGATATTTTTTAAGTAATGATCGTCAATGAAATCAAGGAAAGAAATATCGGGTTCTTTTTCCTTGTGCTCCATAAAATGGGCAACCAATGAAGGCAACTTGATAATTTCGTGCAACGGAGATTGAACAGAGACATAAAGAAACAGCAACAAAAATGAGAACATTCTGAAGGCGCTATTTTTATGTTTGTTCATGGTGGTTATAATTTCCCGAAGATACTTTTGATTTTTAACTCAAGTACGCCGAAAAGGGCTTCTCTGAAAATTTTGGTACTCATTTTTGAGGTACCAGCGGTTCTATCGGTGAAAATAATGGGATGTTCGGTAATTGAAAATCCACGTCTAGAAGCTCTGAATTTCATTTCAATTTGGAATGCATAACCTCTGAATTTGATGTCGTCTATTCCAATTGTTTCGAGTACTTTTCGTCTGTAACAAACAAATCCTGCGGTGGTATCCGCAATTTTTAAACCGGTTACAAACTGAACGTATTTACTCGCGTAATAACTCATTAATACACGACCCATTGGCCAGTTTACCACATTTACAACGCCACCAACATAACGAGAACCAACGCAAACGTCGGCAGATGTCTCACATTTTTCAATCAGTTTTGGCAATTGATCAACTGGATGAGAAAAGTCACAGTCCATTTCACAAATGTATTCGTATTGACGTTCCAAAGCCCAATGAAAACCAGCGATGTATGCTGTGCCCAATCCATTTTTACCGGCTCTTTGCAACAAATGGAGTTGATTGGAATAGGTGTTTTGGAGATTTTTGACCACTTCTGCGGTTCCATCAGGAGAATTGTCATCAACGATTAAAAGATCGATTTTTTTATCTAAAGACATGACTCTGTGAATCATAGCTTCGATGTTTTCGATTTCGTTATACGTTGGTATGATGACTAAATACGGATTCATTGTAGAATATGCACAAAATTAAGTTATTTTGTTGAAATATTGAATGAAGCATGCAAACTAATCAAAATAAAGCAATTTTTCTTGATAGAGATGGAGTGATCAATCACGATCCCGGAGATTATACCAAAAGCGTTTCCGAATTCGAAATTTTACCCGGAGTACTTGAAACACTCAAAGAATGGTACAATTTGGGATATAAATTGATTGTGATTACCAACCAAGGCGGACTTGCAAAAGGCTTGTATGCTGTTGAGGATGTTGAAGCAATGCATCAATATTTTCAGGGGAAATGCGTGATGCATGGGTTTGAAATACAGGCGTTTTTTTATTGTCCTCACCATGAATCACACAACGGAAAATGTTTGTGCAGAAAGCCTGGTAGTTTAATGATTGAAAAGGCATTGCACCGATATCAAATCAACCCAAGTTTGTCGATTATGTTTGGCGACCGAGATAGAGATGTCATTTGTGCTGAAAATGCAGGTGTCAGGGGCATCAAAATCAATACAAATGCTGCAATTCCCAAACCCAAAGAAATCCTATAAAGAGATGAAAAAAGGCAAAATAATTGCAAAAAAAAAGGAGCTTAGAAAAGCTCCTTTTTTTGCACTTTCTGCAAAAAATAAATTATTTATGAATTGCAGCAATCTCTTTTTCTAATTCATCTTCTGCACCCGGGGTGTAACCTTGGTGAGAATATACAATTTTACCTTCCCCATCAACAATGAATGTCATTGGAGGGTTGTTTACATTCATGGCTCTTGCCAAATCTTGGTTTTCATCTAAGATGATTTCATAAGTCCAACCTTCGCCCAAAACTTTTGGTTTTACCTTTTTTACGTTTCTTGAATCATCGATGGTTACCGCAATCAATTTAACGTTGTATTTCGCTTGCCATTCAGAATACTTCGCATCGATTGCTTGAAGTTCCTTGATACAAGGAGCGCACCATGTTGCCCAAAATGAAATGATATTGATTTTTCCTGGCTCAATGCTCTTTTTGAAGTCAACACTTTCACCATTGATATTCTTCACTGTAACTGATGGTACAGTCTCAGTTTGCGCTTGAAGGCCAAATATCCCTCCAAAAACGAAACCTAAAATCGCGATACTTTGTTTGATTTTCATTGCTCCAAATTTAACACAAAGAATATGCCAAAAACAAAACCTTTTTTAAAATTTAGGAAACCGTAAAAAACTAAGTTAATTTTGCCGCATGGAAAAACCTCAATTGCCATCGGGTACGCGTGACTTTTCACCGCAAATGATGTTGAGAAGAAAATATATTCTTTCAATCATGGAAAATGTGTTTCAACTTCACGGTTTTGGTGCAATTGAAACCCCTTCCATCGAAAATTTAAAAACGTTGCAAGGTAAATATGGCGACGAAGGAGATCAGCTTTTGTTCAAAGTTCTGAACTCTGGCGATTTTTTGTCGAAAGCCAATGAGCAATTTTTAGCCGATAAAAATTCCAAAGCCCTTATCCCTCAAATTTCTGACCGAGGATTGCGATACGATCTCACTGTTCCTTTGGCCCGATTTGTGGTGATGAACCGCGATAAAATTCAATTTCCATTCAAAAGATATCAAATGCAGCCTGTTTGGAGAGCCGATAGACCCCAAAAAGGACGTTATAGAGAATTTTGGCAATGCGATATCGACGTAGTTGGAGCCAATTCAGTGGTTTCTGAGGCCGAACTCGTTGAAATGTACCAAGAAGTGTTCCAAAAACTGGATCTGGGAATCACCATTCGCTTCAATCATAGGGGCATTTTGGATGCGTTTTTACCCGTTTTGGGTTCAATTGAAAATTGGAATCAATTTATGATAATCATCGATAAAGCCGATAAAATTGGCGAAGATGGTGTTGTCAATGAATTGATAAACAGAGAATTGTCTCATGCTGTTGACGCATGGAAATGGCTGTGTGAAACACAAAAATTGGAAACATTTGAGCAAAAGATTACCGCTTTGTTGGCTTACCAACCCATTCAAAATGAGTCGCTCCAAAATGGCATTGCCGATATGCAATTGCTATACGGATTGCTCGGGAATACCCAAAATGTATCGCTCGATTTAACACTCGCCAGAGGTCTTAGCTATTATACAGGTTGTGTATTTGAAGTTGCCGTGAATGACAATCGCGTGCCTGATGATTTTAGAATCGGGAGCATCGGTGGAGGTGGCCGTTATGATAACCTAACGGGCATTTTTGGATTAAAAGACGTTTCTGGTGTTGGGGTTTCATTTGGTTTGGATCGCATTTACGACAACCTTGATGCGGCCAATTTATTTCCAGAAACACTCAGCAATGCCCCCTTATTAATTGTTTGTGCACTCGACCAAGAATCATTGGTGTTTTCATCTCAAATTTCGAGATTGGTGCGTCAAAATAATATTTCCAATGAAGTTTATCCCGGTGCTGCGAAAATCAAAAAACAATTGGATTATGCCAATGCCAAGGGATTCAAATATGCGGCAATTATTGGCCAAACCGAAAGAGAAACTCAAACCATTACCCTGAAAAATTTATTTGAAGGAACTCAAAAAAATATCCATTTTAACGAACTTATCAACGAACTAACCCATGAATGATTTTTATTCACTATCGGAAGCTGTAAACCTACTGCAAAATAGGGTAGAATTGACGGAAAATGTAAAATTGAAAATGCAAAAAAGCGTTGATTTTTTGCATCGTTACATGGAACAAGCCAAAGCCCCAGTTTATGGTGTGAATACAGGATTTGGTTCGTTGCAAAATGTGGTGGTTTCGAATGAACAGTTGAGTCAGTTGCAGGAAAATTTGCTCATTACCCATGCAGCAGGTGTTGGAGAGTCTCTTTCTAACGATCTTGTCGCCAAAATGTTGTGGCTCAAATTGTTGAATATGAGCAAAGGGCATTCCGCGGTTAGACCGGTTATTTTTGAGAGATTGGCCTATATGTACAACCACGAAGTGTATCCCGTGGTTACCGCTCAAGGTTCTTTGGGTGCTTCTGGCGATCTCGCTCCATTGTCGCAAATGGTGCTTCCTTTGATTGGAAAAGGAAATGTAAGGGTGAACAATGAAATTGTTACTGCCTCTAAATGGTTAAAAACCGTAGGTTTTGAGCCCATTACCTTGGGTCCGAAGGAAGCGTTGGCACTGATCAATGGCACACAATTCATGTTGGCCCATGCTGTGAAAGCTTATCAAGAAATCACTCAAATCAAAGAAATGCTGCCTTTTATTGCCTGCGCGAGTATCGATGCTTTTGATTGCAGAATGGAACCTTTTAGCGATCCAATTCATCAAGTTCGACCGCATAAAGGACAAATTCAGGTTGCGAAAGAGGTTCGTGAGATGCTGTCAGATTCACAAATTGCCGTGAAACATAAATCGCAAGTGCAAGACCAATATAGTTTTAGATGTATTCCACAGGTGCATGGTGCTTCTTACGATGCTTTTGACCATTGTTTTCAAGTTTGGGAGACTGAATTGAATGCAGTGACCGACAATCCAAATGTTTTTGAAGATGAAAACATGGTGGTATCTGGGGGGAATTTTCACGGGCAACCATTGGCATTAACTTTGGATTATTGTGCCATGGCTGTTGCTGAATTGGCGAATATCAGCGAACGCCGTACCTATTTGTTGGTGAGCGGTCAAAGGGGACTAACACCTTATTTGGCAGAGGGAGCAGGTTTAGATAGTGGCTACATGATTGCACAATACACTGCCGCTTCATTGGTGAGTCAGAATAAGCAATTGTGCACTCCAGCGAGTGTTGACAGCATCGTAAGCAGCAATGGACAAGAAGATCACGTGAGCATGGGCGCCAATGCGGCAACCAAATTGTTGAAAGTGATTGAAAATACAAAAAATGTATTGGCAATTGAATGGTTGTGTGCTGTTGGGGGACTTAAGCAAAGGGGTGAGAAATCGTCCTCACAAATTGAAAAGATGAGAGCAGAATTTGCGAAAATGGGTTCTTATAACCACCAAGAAAATCCAATGCAAGACATCATTGCAATGGCCAGAGAATTTCTTTGGTCGACTCAATAAAAGCAATTGCAGTTTCTACTCAGCCGACTTGATGGCTTCTTTTACAACTGACCAAATTTCATCAAAACCTTGTTTGGTTTGCGATGAACTGATGATGAATGGGGGAATTTCTTCCCATGTTTCATGAAGTGCTTCTTTGATGATCTCTGAATTTTTTTCGATTTCCGAAGGTTTCAGCTTGTCTGCCTTTGTTCCCACAATTACCATCGGTATCTGATTGGCTCCACAGTCTGCAATGAAATCCAAATCAATTTTTTGTGGTGGAATTCTCAAATCCAACAAAACAAACAAACAAAATAAGTTTGGACGTTCCCTCAAATAATAAGCAATCATTTTTCCAAATGTCTGTCGCCTGTCTTTTGAAACTTTTGCATACCCATATCCCGGTAAATCACAAATTTGTAGTTCATTGTTGATGTTGAACAAGTTTAATGTTTGTGTTTTGCCCGGTGTTGAACTCGTTTTTGCTAAGGCCGTTCTCTCCGTTAACATGTTGATGAGTGATGATTTACCCACATTGCTTCGTCCAATAAAAGCAAATTCTGGCTTTTCTCTGTGGGGCATGTCTGCGTTTCGCTCCCAACTTCCAACGTATTCTGCGGTTTTGATTTTCATTTTTGATCGTTCATTTGTTTCAGGTCGACAATGAATCGCTTATATTTGCACCTAAAATTTTATTTGTGGGTACTCCAATAAAACCAAATCCGTCGTCTGAAGCTTCAAAAAAACAACAAGTTGAGGAAATGTTT
>CAZYBT010000018.1:25804-32085 GCA_964645755.1 uncultured Rhizobium sp. | reverse complement strand
TCACTTGGAAATCCATGATGTTACCATAATCACTCACAGTTCCACAACCTTGGTTGGCATTCACCGATATGTACAAACAACGAACACGCAAAATTGCTGTTCCTGAGAATGTGCTGTTACAAGGAATTTTAATTGAACCTGTGTTAGATCCACCATTTGGAGCAACTTGTCCAATTGGACCAGAAGAACCAGACAAGCACTCACTTGCATCAAGTTTGTTGTCGCCATTTAAATCCAACCACACACCGGCCCACTCATAATAAGTACAACCGTTTGTGATCTTCATTTCAATCGTTTCACCAGGTGTGATGTCAATACAAGGTGTTGTTGTCATGAGTTTGTTGGTTGCACCTGTGTTCGAACAAGTTAAACCAGTAAAACTCGCAACATCGCCTTTGCTGTTCTTGATTTCCACGCCTGAAAACCAGTCAATCGAACACCCGTAAGAATTTGTTGCACCACATATCTGCGCATTTAAGTTCGATGTTGCGAACCCAAGTGCAGTAAGTGTTAGAGCAAAAATCTTACTTCCGAGATTTTTAAAGGAAATTTTCATTTTAGTTTTAGTAATTGTTTTTTCAGCCCGAAATGTACTCATTCCGTTCGATATTCTGAAAAACTAATTGACCAATACGATGGAATTGTGAATAGATTTTGACAAAATCCACACAAATTTTAAAATTTTTACAATTTTATGACAAATAGATTATTGTAAAAGAAGCTTTTGACCAATGCTAATTGAATTATTTGGCAAATGATTCAATTGCTTCAATTTATCTACCGGTAAATGGTACTTTTGAGCAATGTTGTAAAGTGTTTCACCGGGCTTCACAAAATGGATACTCGCCACCGGAGCCGCTTTATTACTAGATGCCGATTTGGTGCGATAAAGCACGAGTACTTGATCTACAGCAATAGCTTTAGATTCGAGCTGATTCCAGGCGATAATTGAATCTGACTTAAGTGCATATAACTTAGAAATTGAATACACCGTCTCTCCCCGCAAAACAGTATGCGTTTTAGGTTTCACATTTTCTTTGACATCCACCATTTGCTCAGTTTGTGCTGCCGGTTTTAACGTTGGACTCAACACTAAAATCTGTCCTGCTTTCACCTCAGCTATTTCTAAATCATTCCAGCGTACCAAGTTAAGCACCGATGTATGGTATTTCTCAGCAATTTGTTCAATGGTTTCTCCTTTTTGCACTTCATGCATGTTTTCGGCAACCGCTTTTTTCTTTTGATTCATGATGGCAAGAGCATCAATTTGATTGGTCTTTGGAGTTTGAGCCGCCAATTTTGGAGGTGAGGGACGCTTGTCTTTCAAATAAATCACCTCTCCTACTTCTGGTTCTTGTCCGGGTTGCATTTTGTTTTTGCGGTACAATTGCTTCATTTTCACTGCATACTGCTGCGAAATGTCTCTCATTGTTTCCCCTTTTTTCAAGATATGTGTTTCTTCAGATCCACTGCTTTTCTTGGGCCTTAGATACAAAATTTCCCCAGGATTAATCATCTCACCCTCTTTCAAATCATTGTAACGATAAATCTGCCATGTCCCCAACCTGTGTTTTTTAGCTACTTCGGAAGGATTTTCACCTTCTTTTGCACCGATAGCAGGCACCCCATTTATTTGTATCATTTCAGGCTGATCTGAAGACCCTTTGAAATACTCTTCTCCCAAAACCACCATACTATCGAACAACGTAAGCCGATATTTTCGAATAATATTTGATAAAATTGTTCCATATGCAGGATTGGTGGCATATCCGGCTTCTCTCAAACCGTTGGCCCATCCCTCATAATCTGTGGGGTTTAACTCAAATAATGCTGCATAACGAGAGCTACCCTTTAGAAATAAAGAATGATCTCTGTAACTTTCAATCGCGGTTTCATAACCTCGAAAACATTCATCTTTTGCGTCATCATCTGCCAAACAAAATTTACCATTCCAATTTTTTCGACACTTTATACCAAAATGGTTGTTGCACTCCTTCGATAATTTACTATTTCCGCTTGCACTCTCTAAAATTCCTTGTCCTAAAGTGATACTTGCAGGAACACCATGTACCCTCATTTCCTGCATGGCAGCTTGTTTAAATGAATCAATATATTCTTTTGTATTCATTGATTTCTGGGCATTTAAGACCCCAATCAAACCAAAAGCCAATGTCCCACAAAGAGCAAATAAACGTTTATAAATTACCATCTTTACAATAGATTTAAACTCAAACCTAAATAGCATAACGTGTAAAAGGAAAATTACTTTTTAACATGTGTTGGGTAATTCAAACGAAAGTCACATAAAAATAATGTCATTTCACTTATTTTTGTAAATCTTATGTTCAAAAAATTCATTTTTTCCATCATTTTCATTTCAAGTACAATTGGAGCGACTTTCGGCGCGGGTTTCCCAAAGCCTACATTCACTGCTAGTTACAATAAAACGTCTGCTAAAGCCGGAGATATTGTTGAAATTGTCATCAAATTCGACGTACCAAAAGGGTTTCATGTTTTTAGTGAAAAAAGCGATTGTCCTGAATATGATGGACCAATGCGAGCAAGCATAGACTTCAAGCAAAATGCTAGCTTTCAATTAATTGGAAAGTTCTACGGCGTTGGCGACCACATGGTAAAAGAAGATGAGGTATGGCATTGTTCGTCTGGTGAGTTTGTGAACAAAGGGGAATTCCGACAAAAAATTAAAGTTCTCAAAACCATAGCCTCAATTGAGATGATTTTCAATGGTCAAATCTGCAATGAAAGTGGTTGCGACAATATCCGAGACCAAGTTATAAAAACCCCATCTCTCAATGTAATTGGCAAAATTGATGCTCCTGAAACAGTAGCAACCGAAGTTCAACCAACGGTTGAAACTCAAAATATCGACACAATTGTATCAAAAACAATTGTCGTAAACACTGGAAATTCTGCTAAATACCGATATGAAAATGGCAATGGGGTTTGTCAAACAAAAACTTTCAATGGTGTTCAAAGTGCCGAAACAACAGAAGATTACATGGGATTGTTCATTTTGGCGTTGATAAGCGGTTTTGCTGCGCTACTCACGCCTTGTGTTTTCCCCATGATTCCGATGACTGTTTCATTTTTTATTCGTAATAAAAATAGGAAGATTGCATTGAGAGATTCATTTTTGTTCGCCTTTTCCATCATTGCCTTTTACACGATTATTGGCACTTTGGTTGCCTACACATTTGGAGCAACTGCAGCCAATTGGGTAAGTACACACTGGATTCCGAATATTTTCTTCACTGTTATTTTTGTCATTTTTGCAGCTAGTTTCTTCGGGGCTTTTGAAATAGTTCTACCAAGTTCTATTGTCAATAAAATGGATAAGCAAGTAGATAAAGGTGGAATCATGGGTCCAATTTTTATGGCCATAACCATTGCTTTGGTTTCATTTTCCTGCACTGGTCCAATCGTTGGAACTGTGATGGTAGAAGCTGTTCAAGGGGGTGCCATGCGACCAATTATTGGAATGTTTGGATTTTCCCTAGCTTTTGCATTGCCGTTCGGGTTGTTGTCGCTGTTTCCATCTTGGATGAATAATTTACCGAAATCTGGTGGTTGGTTGAATAGTGTGAAAGTGGTATTGGGTTTCGTAGAACTCGCTTTTGCGTTAAAATTCTTGTCGATTCCAGATCAAACTTACCACTGGGGAATTTTAGATCGAGAGGTATATTTAGCAATTTGGATTGTCATTTTTGCATTGCTCGGACTATATCTTCTTGGCAAAATTAAATTTGCTCATGACGATGAGGTTCCAAGGCTGAGTATTTTTAGATTGAGTTTGGTGGTGGCTGTGTTCTCGTTTGTCATGTATATGATTCCCGGAATGTGGGGAGCACCTTTGAAAGCGCTGGCAGGTTATTTGCCTCCAATGACATCGCAAGACTTTAAATCGGGGTCATCGAATGCGCACGGTGGGGTGAGTACCCTTTGTGGAACCCCTAAATATTCAAATGATAAACTTCATATTCCGCATGGTCTTGAGGGATATTTTGATTACGATGAAGCCTTGGCATGTGCAAAAGCACAAAACAAACCATTGTTCATTGATTTTACAGGACATGGATGTGTGAACTGCCGTAAAATGGAAGAGAAAGCTTGGTCTGACCCTGCTGCTTTGAAAATTCTACGTGAAAAGTATATTGTGGTTTCATTATTTGTTGACGACAAAAAAATCAAATTACCCGAAAACGAATGGTTCAAAGGAAATGCATCCGGCAAAATGATTACCATGTTGGGCGATAAAAATGCTGAAATTGAACAATGTTATTTCGGGAAAACTGTGCAGCCTTTGTATGTTTTAATGGATGGTAACGAAAATTTATTGCAACCGGCATACACAGCAGAATATTTTGAATTCAAAAGTGAACCGTTTATCAAATTCCTAGAAGATGGTTTGAACAATTTTAAAAAGTCGAAATAAGCATGGATATACAATCTATCAAACTCCATTTCACTGAGGCACAAAATTGCTTAAACGATTTTATTGCCAATGATTCTAATTTTGAAACTATTTTAAATGCAAGTAAAGCCATTGTAAGTTCATTTGAAAGCGGTGGAAAGGTTATTGCTGCAGGAAATGGAGGAAGCCATTGCGACGCGATGCATTTTGCCGAGGAACTTACCGGAAGATATAAAAACAACAGAAAAGCACTTCCTGCCATTGCAATCAGCGACCCAAGTCATTTAAGTTGCGTTGGCAACGACTATGGTTACGAATTTGTATTTTCAAGGTATTTGGAGGCATTGGGAAATAAAGGGGATGTTTTTTTAGGAATTTCAACCAGCGGTAACAGCCAGAATATTATCAATGCAATTCACATTGCCCAATCCAAAGGAATGTTTGTGATTGGACTTACAGGAAAAGATGGTGGTAAAATTGGACCAATGTGCGATATTGAAATAAGAGCACCTAAATCAGAATTTGCCGACAGAGCGCAAGAAATTCATATTAAAATCATTCATACTTTGATTGACACAATCGAAAAATTGATGCATATTGCGTAACAGTTTCATCAATTTATGATTAAATTTAGATTAACAACATTAAGTTTTCTTCAATTCTTTATTTGGGGATCTTGGCTTATTACCATTGGGGGATATTGTTTTAATACAAAACAATGGAGTCCCTCCGAATTTGGTATCATCTTTTCAACCATGGGATTCTCTGCCCTTTTCATGCCACCAATAACAGGAATTCTCGCAGATCGTTTTATAAACGCCGAAAAATTATACGGCATTTTACATTTGTTGGGTGGAATTAGCTTGTATTTTGTTCCAGCAGCTCAAACACCAAATGAAATGTTTTGGACAATTTTAGTCACTATGTTATTTTACATGCCAACGATTTCATTGTCGAATACTGTTGCCTATCACGTTCTCTCGAAAAATAATTTAGATGTGGTGAAAAGTTTCCCGCCTATTCGTGTATGGGGAACCATAGGATTCATAGCCGCAGTTTGGACAGTTAGCTTAACGCACAACGAAACATCTTCTTTTCAATTTTACCTTGCTTCTTCGGTTTCAATTGCATTGGCAATTTACTCTTTTACCTTGCCTGCTTGTCCGCCTCTTGGAAAAAATTTACCCAAGAAATCATGGGTCAATGGTTTAGGATTAAATGCATTTCAAATGTTAAAAGAAAAGCAATTTGCCATCTTTTTCATATTTTCAATGTTATTAGGAGCGGCTTTGCAATTAACAAATGCATATGGAGATACTTTCCTACAAGATTTTAAATTACAGCCACAGTATGCAGATTCTTTGGCCATGAAATACCCTGCTATCATCTTGAGTATTTCACAAATCAGCGAAACATTGTTCATTTTGACAATTCCGTTTTTCATGAAGCGATTTGGCATCAAACAAGTGATGATTTTCAGCATGCTCGCCTGGGTTTTACGTTTTGCACTCTTTGCGTTTGGCAATCCATCTGATGGCCTGTGGATGATTGTATTGTCGTGCATTATTTATGGTATGGCTTTTGACTTTTTCAATATTTCTGGTTCTTTATTTATTGAGACTTCAGTAGATGCAAGCATTCGCTCGAGTGCACAAGGATTATTCACCATGATGGTCAATGGAATTGGCGCCATTTTAGGTAGTTTGGCAAGTGGCAAAATCATTGAAATGTATTTCATCCACAACAATGTAAAAGATTGGCAATCTATTTGGCTTGTTTTTGCTGGTTATGCCGCTGTTGTAACCATTCTATTTGTGCTACTTTTCAAGAACGACACTGGAAAAAATCA